>NZ_JALFCU010000099.1 GCF_022771645.1 Selenomonas sp. | reverse complement strand
TATCCCAGGCCGGATGGTCGTGCCGGTCGCCGGGATAAAAATACTGGTTCGGGTCGCCTGCGAGGTTCCCGAGCCCCTCGGCCTCATTGCGCGCCGCGTGGCTGTGCACGAGATCCATGATGACCGCGATGCCCATGCCATGCGCGGTGTCAACGAGCTCCTTGAGCTCCTCCGGCGTCCCGAAACGGGAGCTGGCCGCAAAGAACGAGCTTACATGATAGCCGAAGCTGCCATAATACGGATGTTCCTGGATCGCCATGACCTGGATGGCGTTGTAGCCGTCCCGCTTGACACGGGGCAGGACGTTTTCCTGGAACTCTTTGTACGTGCTGACCTTTTCCGCATCGCCCGCCATGCCGATATGGCACTCATAAATCAAGAGCGGGTCGCGATTCGGACGGAAATGATCCTGCTGCCAGACATAGGGCGTTTCCGGCTCCCAGACCTGTGCCGAGAAAATTTTCGTCTGCTCGTCCTGCACCACGCGCCGGCACCAAGCGGGGATGCGCTCCCCCTCGCCGCCCGCCGACCATTTCACTTTCATCTTATAGAGGTCGCCATGATGGATGGCATCCGCTGGCAGCTTCAGCTCCCAGTTGCCCGTGTCCCCTACCTTTTGGCAGCGGTAGCGCTGCTGCTCCTGCCAGCCGTTGAAATCGCCGATGAGGAAAATATCCAGCGCATGCGGCGCCCGCTCGCGAAACACCCAGCCGTCCTGCGTGCGGTGCAGCCCAAAGTACTGGTGTCCATTCGCGAAATCGGAGAGGCTGCCGCTCCCGCTCGTGAGCTGGTTGATTTTCCACACGGCATGGTCATGACGGCCGCGGATAGCGTCCTCATATGGCTCCAGCCACGCATCATCTGCGACGAGGCCGATATGCTTTTCTGTTCCCATGTTTCGAACTCCCTTCTCCACCGTACTAAAACTTATATATATGATATATTCGCTTCAACGTCAGATTTTTCCTTCTATTTTTACAAAAAACACAAAGGGATGTTGCAGTTATTTTGCAGCAGCCTCATGGCAGGAAAACGCAGAAGAAATGGCGAATGAGGAAAGAAAAGAGGATTCCGTGACGCTTCCTCTAGCGCGCGCTTGCACCGCGTGATATAATCGTACCGATTGACTGCGTGAACGTGAAATACAACAAGAAGAAAGAAAGGATTTTATGACATTTGATTCCAGCAATGATACCGTTGCGATCCTCTACGACATCGAGAACGCGCCGTTCGAGATGCTCGACTACACGCTCGGCAAGGCGCGGCGCTTCCAGCCGTGCCGCATCATCGTCGTCACGGATTGGGACAAGGTGCCCGAGGATCAGAAGCGTTGGGAGCGGCTCAGACGCCGCCCGGGCTTCACGTTCCGACCCGTGACGCGGACGTACCTCGGCAAGAACTCGCTCGACAACGCGCTGTTTGACTCGGCGCTCGTCTTGTACAAGGACGGCGTGCGGCGCTTCTTCATCATCACGACGGATTCTGATTTCGTGAAGATCGCCGAGGCGCTGAACAGCGGCGAAAAATCGTACATCATCGGCGTCGGCACGAAGCAAGCGAGCGAGACGCTGCGGAGCGCTTACGACGAATTCCTCTGCTATCCGCCGGAAAAGCCGGAGAAGCCGGCGAAAAAGCCGCGTAAGGCAAAGGCGGAAAAGCCCGCGAAGGACGAGAAGAAGGACGTGGACGCAAAGGCCGCCCAAAAAGCGGAAAAGACGAAGAAAAAAACGAAAGCTGCGAAAGCGCAGGAAGAAGCAGGCACGTCACAAGTGCAGAAGAACGCTTCGACGAAGAAAGCGCAGCCAAAGGCAGAACCGCAAAAGCAGATGAAGCCGGAAACGAAAAAGGACGCACCTGCAAAGAAAACCACGGATGCGAAAGCCGCGGCGAAGCCTGCGAAGGCACAGAAAAAAGCCGAACCGCCGAAGCCGGCGGACACGCTGACGATCCGCTTGCCGCGCACCCTGCAACGCGATCTCGATCGCCGCAAGGACGAAGAGGGCGTTTCAATGGACGAGCTCGTGACGTATCTCCTCATGCGCGGCATCCATTCTTGAAGGAGCATGCATCGTGAAACGAAAAGAACAAGCTTTGCTCTATGGATTCAATGACGAAGAACGCATCCGCGCCGTGCGCCGGGCACTCGACCGGACGAGCGTCCCTTCGCGCATCCTGCCGCCCGAGGCGCATCATCAGAAAATCGGATATCTCATCGGCATGAAAGGCTTCCGCGTGACGCCGCCGGATGAGGACGAGGAAGATTTCGTCTTCCCACACGAGGTGCTGATCCTCGACAAGATCAAGGGAAAGCGCCTCGACGAAGTGCTGGCCGCGCTCGCGGCGGCTGTGTCGCCCAGCGTGCAGTACAAGACGGTCGTGACGCCGTTTAACACGTTCTGGACGCTGCGGCGGCTGTGCGAGACGATGCAGAAAGAACACGGCGCGCTCGCGGAGCGCGAAGCAAAGAAGGAAGATTGATCGATGGCACAAGATCGTCCGAACGGGCGTTCGGAGTTTGACGAGACGCAAGTGCTCGGAAAGCCGTTGCAGTCCCAGAAACGGCAGGGACAGACGCCTGCGCTTGATGATACGCAATCCATCCCGACGCTCGATGATGCCGTGATGCAGCATCCGCGTCGCCGCACAGGCGTGCGCGAGCTCGCGCCGCTCGATGCACCAGCGGCAGACACGGCAGGACAGGGAACGGCCGGCGGGGCGGGAAGTACAGCACCGCCGTTCTGGACGAAGTCGCGCAAACGCAATGCCATCCTCGCGGGCGGCTTCGTGTTCGCGCTGCTGCTCGGCTTCATCCTTGCGGGCTATACGCAGCAGAGCACCGAACGCGCGGAGAACGAGCGCATGCATCAGGAGCAGCAGCTCCAGTCGCAGCAGGCGCAGCTCGCAAAGGACACGAAGGCGCTCGAGGAAAAGAAGGCGCAGCTCGAGCAGGAGAAGCGCGAGCTGGAAAAACAGCGGCAGCAGGCGGCGCAGCAGGCTGCGCGCGCGCAGGGACGCAACGAGCAGATCGCGAATGACAAGTCGTCCGGCCTCGGCAAGCTCCTCGACAAGGTCACGGGCAAGGAGAAGAAGCAGCAGCAGGCGCAGGCGCAGGCCGCGAATGACGCGGCGGCCGCTGCCGCACAGACGGACGCGGCAAACATCGACCAGTCCATCGAGAATGCGCAGCAGATGCTCGACGACGTGAACGCGAAGCTCGATACGGCGAAAGCCGCCGGGCAGGAAGCGAGCGCAGCGCTCGAAAAAGCGCAGACGGTGTATGACGAGAACCGCGACACGATCGACACGATCGTGTCGTACGCCCAGACGGGCGTACGGATGCTCGGCAGCCTGCTGTTCCAATGAATGTGAGAAAGCAATAGGGGGATGCTTTTGATGAAGAAGTGTTTGATTTTTGTCTTGCTGATGATTTCCATGCTGGCGTTCGGCGGCTGCGGCACAGAGCAGGCGAAGAACGCGCCGCTGCCGAAGCTCACGGTCGGCCTCATGCCGGATGTGGACTCGCTGCCGTTCCTCATCGCGCAGGAAAAAGGCTATTTCAAGGAAGAGGGCGTCGAGGTCGAGCTCCAGCAGTACAAGAGCGCCATGGATCGCGACGCGGCACTGCAGAGTGGCACGCTCGACGGCGATGTGTCCGACATGCTCGCCGTCGCATTCGCGAAAGACGGCGGCTTTGACGTGAACGTCACGTCGTTCACGGACGGCAGTTACAAGCTCGTCGCGGGCGCGGCGGAGCCCGCGCGGACGGCGAAGGAGCTCGCAGGCAAGGACGTTGCCGTCTCGCGCAACACGATCATCGAGTACGTCACGGACCAGATCCTCGCGAAGGACGGCATGACGGGCGACGACATCAACAAGGTCATCATCCCGCAGATCCCGACGCGCCTCGAGATGCTCCAGAACGGCAAGCTCGCGGCCGCGACGCTCCCGGAGCCGATGGCGAGCATCGCCGTCCACAACGGCTGCCATTTCGTCACGGGCTCGGACGAGCTCGGCATCAACCCGGGCGTCATCATGTTCACGGCCGCGAGCGCGAAGGACAAGAAAGCCTCGATCCAGGCGATGTACCGCGCCTACAACAAGGCTGTGAAATATCTGAACGAGACGCCGCAGGACGAGTACATGGATCTCGTCATCGAGAAGGGCGGCTTCCCGCAGGCATCAAAAGACGCGCTGAAGCTGCCGAAGTATCACGAGGCCGCGCTGCCGAAGACGAGCGACGTGACGGACTGCATCGCGTGGCTCACGGGCAAGGGCCTGATCAGCACGTCGTACACGTATGATGACATCGTGCTGGATGTATTTTCAAAGTGATTGTGATGAATCAATGATCGAGATCAAAGACCTGTCGGTCACGTATGACCGCGACGGAAAAACACCATACGAAGCGCTCGACCATGTGCGCCTGACCGTCCCGAAAGGGACGGTTTGTGCTGTCCTCGGGCCGTCCGGCTGCGGCAAGTCGACGCTGATCAAGGCGGTCGCGGGACTGCTGCCGGCCGCCACGGGGACGGTCACGATGGACGGCGCGCCCATCAATCCGCGACAATCGACGATCGGCTTCATGCCGCAGAATTACGGCCTGCTGCCATGGCGCACGGCGCTCGAGAACGTGCTGCTCGGCCCGGCCATCCGCAAGCAGGACGTTGCGGCGGCAAAGCAGCGAGCGACTGAGCTTTTCGCAGCGCTTGGCATCGCCGGACTCGAGGCGCGCTATCCGAAGGGGCTCAGCGGCGGCCAGCAGCAGCGCGTCGCGCTCGCGCGCGCATTCCTCCTGCAGCCGGACGTGTTGCTCATGGACGAGCCGTTTTCCGCGCTCGATGCCATCACGCGCGAGGAGATGCAGGACGTGTTCCTCGGGCTCTGGCAGCGCGAGCGCGTCACGACGCTGCTCGTCACGCATTACGTCGAGGAGGCCGTCTATCTCGGGCAGGAGATCGTGCTCATGCGCACGGGCGGCCGCATCGCCGCATGCCTCGAGAATCCGCTCGCAGGGCAGGCCGGCGCGCGCGGGACGGCGCCGTTCTTCGAGATGGCGCGCGATTTGCGCGAAAAGATCCGGGAGATGAAAGCATGAAGGGAAAGAAGCTCCTGCTGACGTACGCGCTCGGCGCGATGGCACTGCTCGTGTTCTGGCAGATCGTCGCCGCGCTCGTCGCGCTCCCCATCATCCCGCAGCCCGCGCACGTCTTTACGCGGCTCGGGCGGATTTTTTCCGACAAGATCGCCATCCACGCGGCGTACAGCCTTTGGCGCATCGCGGCTGGCCTCGTGCTCGCCGTTGCCGTCGGCTATCCGATCGGCGTCGCCATGGGCTACAAGAAGCGCCTCGACCGCGTGCTCTCGCCCATCGTCTACCTGACGTATCCGGTGCCGAAGATTGCGCTGCTGCCGATCCTCATGCTGCTCGCGGGCGTCGGCGAGCTGTCGAAGATCCTCATGATCTTCCTCATCATCGTGTTCCAGGTCGTCATCGCCGTGCGCGATGCGATCCGCACGATTCCTGAGGAAACGTTTTTCCCGTTGCGTGTGCTCGGCGCAGGCTTCCCCGCGATGCTCCGCCATGTCATCCTGCCCGCGACGCTGCCGAAATTTTTGACGGCTGTGCGCGTCGCGATGGCGACGGCAATTTCCGTGCTGTTCTTCACGGAGACGTTCGGCACGCAGTACGGCATGGGCTATTTCATCATGGACGCGTGGCTGCGCGTGAATTATCTCGACATGTACGCGGGCATCCTCGTGCTGTCGTGCCTCGGCCTCGTGCTGTTCACGATCATCGACGGCGCGGAGCATCGCGTGTGCCGCTGGCAGAGGTGACAATGAAAAAATTTTTCGCCATTCTTTTCGCGTCGTTCCTCGTCGGCATGGCCATCGCGGCAGGATATCATTTCATGTCTGAAAAAGATGCTGCGCCGCAAGGCATCACGATGGAAGCAATCGGCGATGTGCCGGAACCTTCGATGGATGACGTGCGGCAGGCCGTCACGTTGTTCACGGACGACATGACGAAAAACGGCGCGCCGCTCCGCCATGCCGTCACCGTGTACGTCGCGGCGACGCAAGAGGACTACCGGCGCGTCATCGTCGACCAGTTCGAGCAAAGCGCTGACGAGGCGCGGACCATCGCCGACGTCTCGGGCGGCTGGACGGGCGGGCGGCGCGGCCTCACGGCGCTGAACGGAGCGGCCGGCGTCATGAAGACGGCGAGCGACCGCAAGAGCACGGCGGGGCATGAGCTGTTCCACCAATTGCAATATGAGCTTTCGGAAGGCAACGACACGGGCACGGAGTCGATCTTCTGGCTTGAAGAGGGCACGGCCGATTACATCGGCGCGCGCATCGCCGAGCAGGCGGGCGGCAAGAAGCTCCGCAAGTGGTCGCTCGACACGCTGAACGAACTGCGCCTTGCCGATTCGACGGTGAAGCCGGAGTCGCTCGTGCATTGCACGCTTGCAGAGCGCATGCAGCTCATGAACAAGGAATACCACTCGTACCAGATGGCCGACGCGATGGTATTTTGCCTCATGGAACAGCAGCGCGGCAAGGAAGTCGCATCCATCTTGCAGTATTTCCGTTTGCTCAAAGACAACAAGGACGGGGAAAAGGCGTTTCAGCAAGCGTTCGGCCTGTCGCATGACGCGTTCCTCAAACGTTTCCGGGCCTGGTACGAGAACGAACGCAAGCGTCCCATCGAGCTGACGTTCTCCGCGCGCGCGGGCGTCGCGGACGGCCTCGCGCCGTCGCTCCAACGTGATGCGACGGCGGCGCGCGAAGCGCTGCAAGGCGCGTTCGGCACGGTCCCGCACGGGCGCTTCGATGTCGTGCTCTGCGGGAGCGAGCGCGATTTCGCGGCAGCCATCGCGGAGCATTGTGATGTGCCGCAGGACAAAGCGGCTGAGCTCGCCGACGGCAACCTCTGGATCGAGAACGGCAGCACGATCGTCCTGCACGTCTCCGAGCTCGCGGACGCGCGCCAGCAATCGTTCGCGATGGCGATGCTCCTCGCGCGCCTCCTGCGCATCGAAGCCGGCGGCCGCCCCGAAGAACATCCCGATGCGCAGCTCGATGCGAACATCGAGACGTTCCTTGATGGCTACGCGAGCCGCCTCTCGCTCCGACGAATCCGGTGATGATTGCCGTGATGTTTTATGTATACAATTTTTTTGCATAGAAAATACTTTACAGACGCACATTTTTCTGCTAGTATAAGAACCGTCAAGTGAAGAGCTAGGCAATGGAGCCAAGCAACTGCGGAAGCGATCGGGCGCATAAGGCGCTGGCCTTCCGGGGGTGCTTGGCTTTTATTTTTTGCGCAGGTTTTGCCTGCAGAAAGCAAAGGGTGGTACAACATGTTAGATGAACTCCTCTATGTGATTCCCGCACACACGGATCGCGCGGACGTCAAGAAGATGCTCGAGGCACATCCCGAGATCAAATTCGTCTCGCTCGTCGGCATCGACATGGCCGGCAACGACACGGACGAGAAGATCCCGATGCGCATTTTCCTCAAGGACATCGACGATTTCTATGCGGGCTGCGCCGTCCAGACGGATGGTTCTTCCGTCGTGCTGCCGGGCATCGCGACGCTGAACAACGCGAAAGTCGATATGCCGGTCGATCCGGACGTCACCTGGTTCGTCGATTACAACTTCGAGCATTACGACGAAGAGACGGAGAAGCCGATCGGCACGTTGCGCATCCCGTCGTTCCTCATCCATGAGGGCAAGCGCGTCGATGCGCGCGCCATCCTCGCCGACAGCCTCGAATACGTGAAGAAAGGCCTCCTCGACCTCTTCCATGCGCATCCGGACATCGCCGGCCTCGCCGTCAAGGGCGACCAGATCGAGGACATCTCGTTCACGTCCGCGACGGAGCTCGAGTTCTGGGTCAAGACGCCGCTTGAGGATGCTGACATCGAAGAGATGTCCGCATCGCAGGTCATGCAGGAACAGTATTGGGAGCGCACGCATGGCGCTGTCCGCACGGCGCTCGAGGAGTGCGTGCTGACGCTTGAACGCTACGGCCTGAAATGCGAAATGGGCCATAAGGAAGTCGGCGGCATGAAAGGCCAGATCGACGAGAGCGGTCGTATGTCCCATGTCTGCGAGCAGATCGAGATCGACTGGCGCTTCGCTGATGCTTTGCAGGCGTGCGACAACGAGATTTTCGTCCGCACGATCGTGCGCGAGATTTTCCGCGGCAACGGCCTCGAAGTCTCGTTCAAGGCGAAGCCGATGATCGGACTCGCGGGCAACGGCGAGCATACGCATATTGGTATGGTGGCCGTCACGAAAGACGGCAAGCTCGTGAACCTCTTCGCTGCCGCGCAACCGAAGGGAGACTTCATGAGTGTCGTCGGCTACGGCTCCATCATGGGCCTTCTCAAGAACTACGAAGTCATCAACCCGTTCGTTTCCGCGACGAATGATTCGCTGAACCGCTTGAAGCCGGGCTTTGAGGCGCCGGTCTGCATCGTCACGTCGCTCGGTCACAATCCGGCCGTGCCGTCCCGCAACCGCACGATCCTTGCCGGCCTCATCCGCGACCTCGACAACCCGATGGCGACGCGCTTCGAGCTCCGCGCTTGCAACCCGTACACGAACACGTACCTCGTGCTCGCGGCCATTTACAGTGCGATGCTCGACGGCATCACGGCTACGGTCGCGAAGTCGACGAAAGAATGCGTTGCTGAGCTCTCGAAGAACGCCGGCGAAGACGGCTTCTATCTCGAGAAAGACCGCGCGTACCGTTCCGAGGACGATGTGTTCGAGGATTACACGGACGAAGAGCGCGACCACCTCTTTGGCGCGCCGCCGGCAACGGTTTGGGAAAATATGCAGGGCTTTGAAAATTATCCTGAAAAGCTCAAAGTCATCACGGCGGGCGGCGCCCTGCGCCCGCAGATCATCGATGCGTTCCGCGATGGCGCACTGCTCCGTTGGAAGACGGAACTCGTGAGCCGCATCATCCCGGAGAACCGTGCGATCGTGCGCAAGGCCAAAGAAATCAAAGGCGCGTACGTCACGGATCAGGATTCCTACAACTGGAACAAGATCAACGGCCTCCGCACGTACCTCGCGAAAGACAGCATCGACGAGAAGAGCCTCTTCACGTTGCTCATCAACGCGCTGAACGAGAAAGACTACGCGACGGCGTCCGGCCTGCAGGTCGAGATGTACGACAAGGTCGAGGAACTCAAAGCGCTCTATGATGCGTACGAGAAGAACATGATCTGATTGTTGGACCACCCATACAATAGCGAAAGCGGCTATGCCTTCGGGCATGGTCGCTTTTGCTGTGGGATAAACAGACAACGGACTCCGCCCATCTTGCGGCATCTTTTCCGTCCTGCCTGCGTCGTCAAATCCTCGACGTAGCTCTGCTACGCCTTGCGGTTTGACTCCTTGACAGAACGAAAAATCTGCGGCAATCTGGTCGAAGTCCTTTTGTCAGTTTATCCCTGTCAAAAAATTTTGTTCAAAGGCAGGAACACGCGCCTTGAATTCAGACTACTACAAACAAAGAACATGAACGGCATTCTGTTTTCTGCAACGGAGTGGTATCCCATGCGGCTCGAATTCATCGGCGCGGCCCATACGGTCACGGGCTCGTGCTACCTGCTCGAAACGAACGAGCAGCATTTCCTCATCGACTGCGGCATGTTCCAAGGCTCGAAGCGCGTGCGCGATCTCAATTACGAAGATTTTCCGTTCGTGCCGTCGGACATCGAGGGCGTGCTGCTGACGCACGCGCACGTCGACCATTGCGGCCTGCTGCCGAAACTCGTCAAGGAAGGCTTCTCGGGCTCCATCTACGCGACGAAATCGACGTGCGAGCTCTGTCGCATCATGCTGCCGGACTCGGCGCACATCCAGACGTCGGACGCGGAGCTGCAGAACCGCAAAGGACGCCGGCGCGGCGACACGCCCGTCACAGCGCTCTATGGCATCGATGACGCGATGGAGGCGCTGAAGCACCTCGTCGTCGTGCCATACGAAAAAGAATTCCAGCTCGGCGAGAACATCCGCGTGATCTACAAAGACGCCGGCCACATCCTCGGTTCGGCATTCCTCGAAGTGTTCGTCACGGAGAACGGCAAGACGACGAAGCTCGTGTTCTCAGGCGACCTCGGCCAGCCGAACCAGCCGATTCTCAAAGACCCGACGCCGGAAACGGGCGCGGATTTCCTTGTCATCGAGTCGACGTACGGCGACCGCCTGCATCAGATTTATGACAAGGAGACGAAGCTTCTCGAGATCGTCAACGACACGATGGATCGCGGCGGCAACCTCGTCATCCCCTCGTTCGCCGTCGGCCGCACGCAAACACTGCTCTATTATTTCTACAATCTCTCGAAGCAGGGACGGCTCGATCCCGACATCCCGATCATCATCGACAGCCCGCTCGCCATCAATGCGACGCGCGTGTTCCTCAAGAACGAGCAGGACTTTGACGACGAAGCGCTCGAGCTTTTCAAGGAGAGCGGCAAGATCATCAAGTTCCCGCAGGTGCGCGTCTGTGAGACGGCGGCGGAATCGCGCGCGCTCAACAGCGAAGAGGGCAGCGCGATCATCATCTCGGCCTCGGGCATGTGCGATGCCGGCCGCATCCTGCATCATCTGAAGCACAACCTCTGGCGGCCGGAATCGACGATCCTCTTCGTCGGCTACCAGGCGGAGGGCAGCCTCGGGCGGCGGCTCGTTGACGGCATCTCGCGCGTGCGCGTGCTTGGCGAGGAAGTCGCGGTCAAAGCGCAGATCAAGAGTATGGACGGTTTCTCGGCGCATGCGGATTCGAACCAGCTCATCGATTGGATCAGCAACATCCAGAATCCGAAGCCCGCGAAAATCTTCATCGTCCACGGTGAGGCACAGTCGCAGGAGGCGCTGAAAGCGCGCATCCAGAAGGAATGCAAGTGCGAGGCGTACGTGCCGTTCCGCGGCGACCTTGTGCAGATTACGGGGCGCGCGTCGGAAGTGCAGCCGTCGAACATCCCGGAGGTCTCCGTCGAGATGGAGATGGAGGAAGTGCTGCGCGATTTCGATGCGGATTACCGCCAGCTGCGCCAGCGCGTGCTGTCACTCGTGCTTCGCCAGCCGAAATCGATGGAGCCGATCATCAAGGTGCTGACGAAAGGACGCAACTATTTGCGCAAGCTCTTTGCACCGTATAATATTTGATGTGTTGTTCGATCTTGGCCGCTCGTTCTTCTGCGGGCGGCCGGGGTCGAATGTTTGTGTGAGGATTTTTGATGAGTCTGGAAAAACAAAAGCGCGTGCGTTACGATGGAGCAGCCATCATGGTTGCATGGAAGGAACAGGGCGTATCGCGTGCGTTGCTCGATGAAGTGAATGCGTGGCGCGCGCAGAATCCGATTGCGGCGGGCGGGCGGCCGGTATCGCCCGTGCCGTTCGTCTATGAAGGGCGCACGGTCATCGAGGGCGCGCTCGCCGCGCTCCTCTCGGGCGAGCATCTGCTGCTCGTCGGGCCGAAGGCGACGGGCAAGAATATGCTCGCGGCGAATCTCGCGGCGGTGTTCGGCCGGCCGGTCTGGAACGTGTCGTTTCATGTGCAGATGGATGCGGAAGGACTCTTGGGCACAGATACGCTCCGTGACGGGCGCGTCGTGTTTCGCCCGGGGCCGATCGTCGAATGCGCGGAGGCGGGCGGCTTTGCCGTGCTCGATGAGATCAACATGGCGCGCAACGAAGCGCTCGCCGTGATGCATTCGCTGCTCGATGACCGTGGCATGGTCGAGGTGCCGGGGCATGGCGTCGTGGAACTGTCACCGGCGGCACACGTCATCGGCACGATGAACCACGGGTATGCGGGGACGCGGGAGCTCAACGAAGCGCTTGCGTCGCGTTTTGTGGTCCTGCGGATGCCGGAACTCACAGAATCCGCGTTGCTTTCCCTATTGACAAAAGGTTGCCCTGACTTGTCAGATAACGGGCGGAACGTGCTGTGTAAATTGTTCCTCGCGCTCGCGGAAAAGCATGCGCAGGGGGAAATCTCGAGCCGTGCCGTCGATTTGCGCGGATTGCGGTCGGCTGTGCGGATGATGCAGTTTGGCGTTGCGCCATGGCAAGCCATCGCTATGGGCATGATTGACAAATGCATGGAAGAGGAAGAACGCGAGATTGTGTTCGATGTCGTTCGTTTGTTTGTCGGAGAAGGAGACAGCGCTGATGGCTTCTTCGCGTGAAGCTTCGCGCCGGCGGGCACGGAACCAGGTTTGGACGGCGGCGGGGACGTATGGATTTTCTCCGGGGTTCTTGGCGTTTTTCCGCGACGGGACGCCGGATGCGTATCTCAATGCGGTCGTGGGATTCGTGCATCGGTTTTATGACGCGGAAAAACTCTTGGCGTGGCTCGATGGATTGCACGACTCCGTGTTTTCGGACACGTTGACGGATGTGGCGTGGCTCGGCATCGAGACGGCGGTCCTGCCGCGCGCGCAGGAGGTGGCGCCGGCGCTCGGCGAGATGCAGCGCGTGCATGCGCGGCAGTTTTTGCTGGAGCTCAAAGACGTCGACATCTCGATGCAGGAACGCATGGTGTCGGCGTCCGTCGCGCATACGATGAAAGCGGCGCGGTGCCGCGAGGTTTTGGGCGAATCGACGGGATTGCGCAATCCTTGGGATCGCGGGCTGTACGAGGCGCTGAAGTTGCCGCCACTCGCGACGACGGACGCATTGACGGCGGCGCTCGATGACGTGCTGCATCGTTATTTCCGCGTACGGATGCTCATGGGCTCAAGGCGGGCATGGCACATCGCGCTGCCCGAGGCGATGCTCTCGGTGCTGCGGCGCGTGTTGCCCGTGCATCTCGTGCAGGACGATGCGCCGACGCGGCAGGGCGGACGCGGGACGGATGAGGGCGTCATGGGTGCGTCGGGGACGGAGGCGTTTCTCGGGCGGAGGCGCGCGGAGGATTGGCGGCGCGATCTCGCGCTGTTCGGCGTGCCGTTTTTCTCGGAGGCACGGCGCATGGAGATCGAGGCGGATGTGTGCGTTGGCAGCCATGCGGGCGCGCATGTGTTTTTCGCGCGCGCCGAGGGCGCGGGGAACGAGATCAACCGCGCGTGGGCGGCGGAGCATGCGGTCGTCCTGCGGCAGGCGCAGCACACGCTTGCCGCGCGGCTGAAGAATGTCGTAGACGTGACGCGGCAGCCGCTCGCGGTCGCGGCGAAGCACGGGCGGCTCGCGGCATCGCGCGCGTGGCGGGCGGCGGCGCTCCACGATGCGCGCGTCTTCGCGAGCGTGGAGGAAGAGCCGTTTCCTTCGTTTGATGTGACGCTGCTGCTCGATGCGTCGGCATCACGCGAGTCGCAGCAGGCGCGCATCGCGGCCGAGGCGCGGCTCGTCGCGGCGAGCCTCATGGCGGCGGCCGTGCCCGTGCAGGTCTGGTCGTTTGCGAGCGTGCGCGGCGTGACGGTGCTGACATCGCTGAAAACGTTCGACGAAAAAAACACGAGCCGCATCGCGGATTACGTCGCGCGCGGCTGGAACCGCGACGGCCTCGCGCTGCGTGCGCTCCCGTATGTGCTCGGGCGCGGCGGCCGCGTGCGGGCAGCGGCCGGCGAGCGCCATGCCGTCTTGATGCTGACGGACGCGCATCCGGGCGACGACCTCGGCCTCGCGCGCGCCGACGGCCTCTTTGAGCGCAGCTACATGGGACGCGCGGCAGTCGAAGACGCGGCGGCGAGCGCGCGTGCGCTGCGGAAATCAGGCGTGCAGCTTGTCGGCCTCGTCGAGAGCGTGTTCCCGGGCGGGGAGACGGACGGCGCGGCGCAGCAGATCTTCGGCACGCATTTCGTCCGCGTGCGCGCCGTCGAAGAGCTCGCGAAGAAAGCGGGTGCCGTGCTCGAGCGCGAGCTCGCGCAGCGGTGACGCTTTTCGCATGACGCAACTTTTGTGCGCGGCGTGTGCGTTTTTGAGAGAGGCCTTCTCTGGTTGAGAAATTGTCCGTCCTGTAGTAAAATGAAGGGCAATGAATCACCAGAGGAGGATTTTTTGTGCTCGATCGCTTGAAGTTTCACATGGAGGAGCAGTCCCTGACCGCCGTCGTCGCGGTGAAGAACCGCCAGGTGCATTTCGCGTGTTTCCACGGGGAGGCGCCGGAGAAAATCGCGTGGCGCGTCCTTGAGAACGGGCGGCGGTTCCTGCGCCATCTCGAGCGCGTGCGCATCACGGCGTGGAAAAAACGGTACGCGGCGGAGACGGACGAGGAGCGCGTCTCGCCATGGGAACTGTCGTTCATCGTGGACGGCGTGAAGCGGCGCATCACGGGCGATGCGTATCCAGAAAACTGGCCGTCGTTCGTCGACGTCATGAACGAGCTGCCGGGTGTTGCCATCCCGAAAATCCATCAGGTCGAGACGCTCTCCATCGTGTACGAGGGCGCGCTCGCGCCCGTCGCCGGCAATGCCTACGCGCCGCGCCTCGCGGGCGGCACGCTTGTCGAGAAGCTCGCCATCCATCGCGGCAAGCACATCCTGATCCTCACGCGCCACAAGCAGGGCTTTGGCACGGAGCGTCATGCGTTCGACTCCATCCGCAACATCCCCATCCTCCTGAAGCGCGTTGACCCGAGCCTCACGGAGCTCACGGCGCTTGCGGAAAAGCAGGCGGCTGTAGGCAAGCGCGCGCAGGTGGACGAGGAAAGCGGCAAGCCGCAAGAACACATCGCCATCAAGTTCGTGCGCCGCACGGGCGAGGAGAGCAGCCTCGCGTTCGGCCCGCGCAGCACATGGCCGGACTGCCTGAAGTCGCTGCTCGCAGAAATTTCCATTTTGACGTACGACGTCAAGAGCGTGCTGCTCCAAGGGAAGGAGGACGCGGAATGAAATGTATTTCTTGGAATGTCAACGGCCTGCGCGCCTGCCTGAAGAAAGGCTTCATGGAATCGTTCCGCGCGCTGGACGCCGATATCTTTGCCTTGCAGGAAACGAAGATGCAGGAAGGACAGGCCATCCTCGAGCTTCCCGGCTACACGCAGTATTGGAACAGCGCGGAAAAGAAAGGCTACTCGGGGACAGCCGTCTTCACGCGCCGCGCGCCGGAGACCGTGACATATGGTATCGGCATCGACGAACACGATCATGAGGGGCGCGTCATCACGCTCGCGTTCCCCGAGTTCTTTTTCGTCACGTGCTACACGCCGAACAGCCAGCGCGGCCTCGAGCGCCTCGCGTACCGCATGACGTGGGAAGATGCATTTCGCGCGTATCTGCAAAAACTCGACGCCGAAAAGCCCGTCATCCTCTGCGGCGACCTCAATGTCGCGCATACGGAGATCGACCTCAAGAATCCGAAGACGAATCATCACAACGCCGGCTTCACGGACGAAGAGCGCGGCAAGTTTGACGAGCTCCTTTCCGCGGGCTTCGTCGACACGTTCCGCGCATTGCATCCGGACGCGACGGGCGCGTACACGTGGTGGTCGTACCTGCGCAAAGCGCGTCTGACGAATGCGGGATGGCGCATTGATTATTTTGTCACGTCGGCGCGCTTGAAAGAAAACATCGCCGCCGCGACGATCCACAGCGACATCTACGGCAGCGACCACTGCCCTGTGGGATTGGAGCTCCGCTTATGAAAAATCCGCTCCACTATCAGCTGTCGAATTATGACTGCGGCCCGACGACGATGCTGAACGCCGTGAGCTTCCTCTTCGACCGCGAGGCCATCCCGCCGGAGATCATCCGCAACGTCATGCTCTACAGCCTCGACTGCTACAGCGCCGAGGGCGCGCCCGGCAAGGCCGGCACGTCGCGCATGGCGATGATGTTCCTCTCGAACTGGCTTGACGGCTTCGGTCACGCGACGGACTTGCCGCTGTCATCGACGTATCTCTCAGGTCGCGCCGTGAACCTCGCGCAGGAGGGCGGCATCCAGGACGCGCTGCGCCGCGGCGGCGTCGCCGTCGTGCGGCTCTTTTACGATGTCGAGCACTATACGCTGCTGACGGGCCTCGCGCCGGACGGGCGCGGCGTGCTCATGTTCGATCCGTGGTATGTACGGCCGGACACCAAAGAATTCTGCGGCATGGGCATCGAAATCGTGACGGATCACCCGTTCACGCACAACCGCATCGTGCCGTTTGCGTGCTTCGAATGCGAAAAGAGCCGCGCCTACGCCCTCGGCCCCGTCGACGACCGCGAGGCCGTGCTGCTGTTCAACCGCAAGACGGAAAAGACGGCGGGCGAAGGCATCGAGTACTTTATTTGAAGACGATTGTTCTAGAAAAAAAAGGATTCCTCGATTTCGAAGAATCCTTTTTTCTATGGATTTTTTTTCATCTCGGTAGCAATCACATGCAACAAAATTTTTGAAAAGCAGGAATTTTGACAAGGCGTGTATAATTTATCATGCAACGAAATTCTGCAAGCATCGGAGGTGCATCATGGAAGCAACGGAAGCTAAGACGGTCCGCGAACGGACGGAAGACCTTGAATATGAGATGCTTTCGCCGCTGGCGGCGAAGAGCCGCGAGGCGCGGAGAAAAGAGCCGATGGAGGAATGTCCGTTCCGCACGAAGTTCCAGCGCGACCGCGACCGCATCCTGCATTCGAAGTCGTTCCGTCGGCTGAAGCACAAGACGCAGGTCTACATCGTCGCGGGCGATCACTACCGCACGCGCATGACGCACAGCCTCGAGGTGTCGCAGATTTCGCGCACGATCGCGCGCGGCCTGCGCCTCAACGAAGACCTCGTCGAGGCCATCGCGCTCGGCCATGACGTCGGCCACACGCCGTTCGGCCATGCGGGCGAGGCGGCGATGGACGAGCTCACAGGGCATTTCTGCCACAACGAGCAGAGCTTGCGCGTCGTGGAGTTCCTCGAAAAGGGCGGGCAGGGGCTGAACCTCACGATGGAAGTGAAAGACGGCATTGTGAATCACACAGGCGATCGCCAGCCGCGCACGCTCGAAGGGTGTATCGTGAAGACGGCCGACCGCATCGCGTACCTCTCGCATGACTATGACGACAGCCTGCGCGCCGGGCTCTTGACGGCGGACGACTTGCCGTCAGACGTCCGGCAGCGCTTCGGCGAGACGACGTCGCAGATGATCACGGGCATGGTCTCCGATATGATCGAGGCGTCGATGGGGCAGGGCGACATCCTGCAGAGCGCGGAGGGCAAGCGCGTCATGGACGTCTTCCGCGATTTCATGTTCGAGCGCATCTATCACTCCGACGTGCTCGCGCATGAGCGCGAGCAGGCGAAGTTCGTGCTGCGGCAGCTCTATGAGCATTACCTCGCGCATTTTGATGAGCTGCCAAAAGAGTTTGCCGCGCGCGAATCGTACTGGGGACGCAAGCAGACGGTCACGGATTACGTCGCGGGGCTCACGGACAGCTATGCCGTGCAGCTCTTCAACGAAATCTTCATGCCGCCGGTCGGCCTCATGGTGCATTAACAGCACGTCAGGTAAAATTTATGAGATTCAAAGAATTATTTTTGTCAAGAGAAAAAGGAAATTTCCGTTTTTTGGTGAATATATACTCTTGACGGAGGGAGCGTGTGCATGGAACGAGCAGATATGGATGCGTTCGTCGAACGCGTCGAGCAAGGATCTGACATCGTCGATGTCGTCTCCCACTATGTCACGCTCAAGCGGAAGGGCAACCGCTTCTGGGGCTGCTGCCCGTTCCATCAGGAAAAGACGCCGTCGTTTTCGGTCGTTCCCGACAAGGGATTTTTTTATTGCTTCGGCTGCCATGCGGGCGGCAACGTCTTCAAATTCCTCTCGCTCATCGAGAACGTGAGTTATTTCGACGCCATCAAGCTGCAGGCAGAAAAACTCGGCATCCCGCTGCCGGAGCGACCGAAGTCAGCACAGGAAAAAGCGCGCGAACAGAGGCTGAAAGACCTCCTGAAAGTCAATGAAATGGCGCGGACGTTTTTCCACAACTGCCTGACGATGACGCACATGGGGGAAGTTGGCAAAGCGTATTTCGCCGGCCGCGGCATCTCCATGGACACGATCGAGGAATTCGGCCTCGGCTACGCGCCGAACGCGTGGGACAAGCTCACGAAAGCGTTCCTTGCGCGCGGCGTGCCGCAGGAGTTCCTCCTCGAAGACGGCCTCGCGATGGAGCGCCGCGAAGGGCAGGGCATTTACGACCGCTTCCGCCACCGCGTCATGATCCCGATTGCGGATGAGCGCGGGCGCGTCGTCGGCTTCGGCGGGCGCGTGCTCGATGATAGCAAGCCGAAGTATCTGAATACAAAGGAAACCGTACTGTTCAACAAGCGGCGGCTGCTGTTCGGCCTCGACCGTTCGCACCAGGCCATCCGACAGGCGGGCTATGCCATCATCGTCGAAGGCTACATGGATGCGATCTCGGTGTTTGACGCCGGCGTGAAGAACGTCGTCGCATCGCTCGGCACGTCATTCACAGCCGAGCATTGCAAGAAGCTCCTGCGCTATGCGAAGCGGTTCTATTTTTGCTACGACAGCGATGACGCTGGGCAGAATGCGACGATCCGCGCGCTGACGGTCGTGCGCGACTCCGGTGCGGACGTGCGCGTCATCGTCGTGCCGGACGGCAAAGATCCGGACGAGTTCATCCGCAAGCACGGCGCGGACGCGTTCCGCGCGCTCGTCGAGAACGCGTTTTCGCTCACGGATTACCGCCTGCGCTACGTGCTCGCGCATGTGGACACGCAGTCGCTCGGCGGCAAGATGCAGGCGCTCCACGAAATGCTGCCCGTGCTCGCGATGATGCGCAGCGCGGCAGAGCGCTCGGAGCTCGCGAAGCGGCTCGCGCAGACGCTCATGGTGGACGAAGGCATCATCCGCGAGGAAACGGCGAAAGCCGCGCGCAATCCGCAACTGCTCTGGCAGGAGGCGGATACCGTCGGGCCTGCGCAGCGGGCAACTGTGCAAACGGAACGTCCGCGCATGCACCGTGCGGACGGCGCACTGCAAAAGGCCGGCCGCATCGTGCTCCATGCCGTCTGGGAAGACCCGTCGCTCCTCGCGCACGCGCTGTCCATGGTGCCGCTCGACGGCATCCCGGACGAGCTGCAGCGCACGATTTTCTCCTACCTGAACGAGACGGAGGAATGGGACGGCACGCAACTCGCATCAAAGCTCGGCGACGAAGCGGCAGAAGAACTGTCGCGCGCCATCGTGGAAAACGAGGACGACGCGGAAGACGCTGCCGGAACGTCCGGCGACGCGCTTGCGGCCTACAGCGATTCCATCGCGCTCCTGCGGCGTGCGTACCTGAAGCAGCGGTACGAGCGGCTGAGCCGCGAGGCGACGGAGGCGAGCACGTCCGGCGATGTCGCCGGCATGGCGGAAAAGCTCAAGGAGCTCACAGAAATCAAAAAGGAAATGGATGGTTGACACGTTGAAAAAAACGCTGCATACGTTGATGAAGATAGAACGAATGGATTTGGAACGGAACGTTTTTGAGAGGGGGATGCTCCATGGCTGAGGCGAAGAAGAAAGCGGTCAAGGCAGAGAACCACAGCGCGGAGATCATCGCGGACCTTTTGAAGAAGGGCAAGAAGAACGGCGGCACGCTGACGTACGGCGACCTCATGGAAGCGTTGCAGACGCAGGATCTCTCCCCGGATGAAATCGATGACATGTACGATGTCTTCAGCAAGAAGGGCATCGAGATTGTCGACGACTCGAACCAGGACGAGGTCGAGGAGGAACTCCCCGAGAAGGAAGAGGAAGAGGTCGAGATCGACCTCTCCGTGCCGGAGGGCGTCAGCATCGATGACCCCGTCCGCATGTACCTGAAGGAAATCGGCCGCGTGCCCTTGCTGACAGCGGAAGAGGAAGTCGCGCTCGCGAAGCGCATGAACGACGGCGACGAAGAGGCGTCGAAGCGCCTCGCGGAGGCGAACCTGCGCCTCGTCGTCTCCATCGCGAAGCGCTACGTCGGCCGCGGCATGCTGTTCCTCGACCTCATCCAGGAGGGCAACCTCGGCCTCATCAAGGCCGTCGAGAAGTTCGACTATACGAAGGGCTACAAGTTCTCGACGTACGCGACGTGGTGGATCCGCCAGGCCATCACGCGCGCCATTGCCGACCAGGCGCGCACGATCCGCATCCCCGTGCACATGGTCGAGACAATCAACAAGCTCATCCGCGTCTCGCGCCAGCTCCTGCAGACGCTCGGCCGCGAGCCGACGCCGGAGGAAATCGCGAAGGAGATGGACATCAGCGTCGACCGCGTGCGCGAGATCATGAAGATCGCGCAGGAACCCGTGTCACTCGAGACGCCGATCGGCGAAGAGGAAGACTCGCATCTCGGCGACTTCATCGAAGACGACGCCGCGCCGGCGCCGGCGGACGCCGCGTCGTTCATGCTGCTGAAAGAACAGCTCGAGGAAGTGCTCGACACGCTGACGCCGCGCGAGGAAAAAGTCCTGCGCCTGCGCTTCGGCCTCGATGACGGCCGCGCGCGCACGCTCGAAGAAGTCGGGCAGAACTTTGGCGTCACGCGCGAGCGCATCCGCCAGATCGAGGCGAAGGCGCTCCGCAAGCTCCGCCATCCGAGCCGCAGCCGCAAGCTGAAAGATTTCCTCGACTGACGGCAAAATCTCTTGACAAACGCGGCAACGATGCCGTATAATTTCCATGTTGTCATTCCTCGATAGCTCAGCCGGTAGAGCACCTGACTGTTAATCAGGCTGTCGCAGGTTCGAATCCTGCTCGGGGAGCCAGAAAATACGAAGGCGCAGCGCATGGGCGTTGCGCCTTTTTTTATGTTCTAGTTTTTCCTTTTTTCAAAGAAATGGGGGAGACGGATATGAAACTCGATGCGAGGCTCGAAGCCGTGCGCGCGTTCGTGCCGCAGGGCGGCGTCGTCGCGGACATCGGCACGGATCACGGTTATCTCGCGGCCGCGCTCGTGCAGTCGGGGCAGGCGGCGCGCGTCATCGCGAGCGACCTGAACCTCGGGCCGTGCGAGGCCGCGCGGCGCACGGTGCGCGAGGAAAATCTCAAAGAGCAGATTGAAGTGCGGCAGGGCGACGGCCTCACGGTGCTCGCGCCCGGCGAGGTGCAGACGGCCTGCATCGCCGGCATGGGCGGCGCGCTCATGGTCGGCATCCTCGCGGCCGCGCCGCTCGTCGTGAAGCGGCTTGATGCGCTCGTGCTCCAGCCGATGAATGGCGCATACGAACTGCGCCATTACCTGTATCAGCACAGCTGGCACGTCGCGGACGAAACGCTCGTTGTCGCGGACGACCGCATCTATACGATCATCCGCGCGGAGAAAGGTCGACGCAAGATGCCGGACGCCTTGACGCTCGAGATCGGCCCTGTGCTCTGGGAGCGGAAGCCGGAGCTGCTGCGCCATCACATCGAGAGCCTGCTGTTCCAGGCGCGGCGCGCGGCGGCCGGTATGGCGAAAAGCGAGCGCGCGAAACAGAGCGCGAAGTATAAAGAAATCCAGAAACGCATCAAAGCATTGGAGGAACGGCTCGTATGGTAAGCGTACAAGAAATCATAGACATCATGGAGGAGCTCGCGCCGCGCAGCTATGCCGAGGACTGGGACAACCCCGGCCTGCTCGTCGGCAGCCCGGCGCAGGAGACGGCGCGCATCGTCGTCTGCCTTGATGTCAGCGATGCGGTCGTGCAGATGGCGATCGAACAGGGCGCGCATCTCATCGTCTCGCATCACCCGATGATCTTCCATGCGATGAAACACCTGCGCACGGACACGCCACTCGGCAGCCGCATCGCGGAGCTCGTGAAGCACGACATCGCCGTGTTCGCCGCGCATACGAACCTCGACATCGCGCAGGGCGGCGTGAATGACGTGCTCGCGCAGGCCGTCGGCCTCGAGGGGCTCGCGCATTTCGTCGTGCAGGGGCAGGACGAGGCGGGCGAGACGTACAGCCTCGGTCGCGTCGGCGAGCTCCAGGAGCCGATGACAATCGCCGCGTTTGCTGCGCAGGTGCGCGATGCACTCCCCACGGCGTATGTGCGCTATGTGTCAGCCGGCGCGCGTCCCGTGCAGCGCGTCGCGCTCTGTTCCGGCAGCGGCGCGGAGTTCATCGCGCAGGCCGCGCGGCTCGGCGCGGATGCGTATCTCACGGGCGACGTGCGCTATCACGATGCGCAGCATGCCGTCGAGCTCGGGCTGCACGTCATCGATGCCGGCCATTTCGGCACGGAGTTCCCCGTTGTCGAATGTTTGCGGACACGGCTCGCCGCTGCGCTTACGGAGCGCGGCCTGACGGCGGACGTGATCGCCGACACGCAATCGGAGGATTTCTTCCATGTCATCTAGAAGGAAACGCTCGCGCCCCGTGCGCCAAGCGGCCGTCGCGGCGCGGGCGCTCGAGCGCGTCAATTACCGCCGTCATTTCATCCGTTACGCGCAGATCGTGTTTGGCTGTCTCTTGAATGCGCTCGGCTTCAATTTATTCTTGATTCCGGCGCATCTCTTGACGGGCGGCCTCAGCGGCGTCGCCATCATCATTTATTATCTCACGGGCTTGCCCGTCGGCGCGCAGAACCTCGTCTACAACATCCCAATCCTGTACCTCGCGTACCGCGTGTTCGGGCGTCACTATGCGATCGACACGATCGTTGGCACGGTCGTACTCTCTATCCTCTTGGACGCGACGAGCTTCCTCATCGATTGGCACATCTGCACGGACATGCTGCTTAACACCGTGTTCGGCGCGGTGCTGACGGGCGTCGGCTTCGGCATCGTGTTCCGCGTGAACGCGAACACGGGCGGCTTCGATGTCGTCGGTGCGGTCGTGAAGAAATTTTACGCCGTCGACGCCGGCACGGCGATTTTCGCCATCAACGTCGTCATCGTCGCAGCGTCGGCGTTCCTCTTCACGATCGACGAAGCGCTGTTCACGCTTATGGCGATTTACATCATCGCGGAGTTCACGAACCGTGTCGCCGCAGGTTTCAACCGCGAGAAATCCGTGATCATCGTCTCGCCGCAGGCCGAGGCCATCTGTCAGGACATCATGGAGAGCGTGCACCGCGGCGTGACGTACATCGACGGGCGCGGCGGCTTCACGGACGAGCGGAAGAACATCTTGTTCGCCGTCGTGAGCCTCACGCAGGTCGGCCGCGTGAAGATCATCGCGCTCCACCACGATCCGCAGGCGTTCATGATCGTCTCGGACACGTCGGAAGTCTCGGGCAAAGGCTTCACGCTCGCGTGCGAAAGTTACGAGGACGCGAAGCGGAAATGGGAGGAACAAAAAGAGCAGATGGCGGCGAGAAAAAACGAATAGCACATTGACGGAAAATTTTTTCACAGGTATAATAAAAAAGAATATGATTTTGAAGGACGCCTCGCTGTTGAGGCGTTTTGAGAGGAGCTTGATAGGTTGTTGCAGGGACACGTTGCAACGGCCTATTTTTTTAGGAGGACGCAACATGGAGAGATATTCGCCGCAGGACATCGAAGCGAAATGGCAGAAGAAATGGGAAGAAGAGGACGTTTACCGCACGGAGGCAGATCCCGCGCGCCCGAAGTACTACGCGCTTGAGATGTTCCCATATCCGTCGGGCAATTTGCACATGGGCCATGTCCGCAACTATGCCATCGGCGATGTCATGGCACGCTACAAGACGATGGAAGGCTACAACGTCATGCATCCGATGGGCTTCGACTCGTTCGGTATGCCGGCGGAGAACGCGGCAATCAAGCACGGCGTGAAGCCGTCGGACTGGACGTACAGCAACATCGAGAACATGGAGCGCCAGCAGAAGATGCTCGGCCTCTCGTATGACTGGAACCGCGAGGTCAAGACGTGCGCGCCGGATTATTATCGTTGGACGCAGTGGCTGTTCGAGCTCTTTTACAAGCGCGGCCTCGCCTACAAGAAAAAAGCGTCCGTCAACTGGTGCGACACGTGCGGCACGGTGCTCGCGAACGAGCAGGTCATCGACGGCAAATGTTGGCGCTGCGATTCGCCGGTGCAGAAAAAAGCGTTGTCGCAGTGGTTCCTGAAAATCACGGACTACGCCGACGTGCTCCTGAAAGACCTCAAGAAGCTGCCGGGCTGGCCGGAGCGCGTCAAAACGATGCAGGACAACTGGATCGGCCGCAGCGAAGGCCTCGAGTTCACGCTCGACGCGCCAGAGCTCGGCGAGAAGATCGCGGCGTATACGACGCGTCCCGATACGGTGTACGGCATCACGTTCCTCGCGCTCGCGGCCGAGCATCCGCTCGTCGAAAAGCTCTGCGAGGGCAATCCGAAGGCCGACGAGATTCGTGCGTTCGTCCAGCGCACGCGCAACCAGTCCGAAATCGAGCGCACGTCGAGCGAGTCGGAAAAAGAAGGCATTTTCACGGGCGCGTACTGCGTGAACCCGTTCAATGGCAATAAGGTGCAGATCTGGGTCACGAACTATGTTCTCGCCGACTACGGCACGGGCGCCGTCATCGGCGTGCCGTCCGAAGACCAGCGCGACTGGATGTTCGCGACGAAATACAACATCCCGAAGATCATCACGCTGCAGCCGAAAGACCGCGAGCTCAAGCTTGAAGAGATGACGGAAGCGTACACGGACAAGGACGGCGTGCTCGTCAATTCCGCGCAGTTCACTGGGCTCGAAATCCATGCGGCCATGCAGGGCATCATGGATCTCGCGGAAGAAAAAGGTTTCGGCAAGCGCCGCGTGAACTTCCGCCTGCGCGACTGGCTCATTTCGCGCCAGCGCTATTGGGGCGCACCGATCCCGGTCATCAACTGCCCGCATTGCGGCGAAGTGCTCGTGCCGGAGGAAGACCTTCCCGTGCTGTTGCCGGAGGACGTGTCGTTCGACCAGGGCTCGCTGTCGCCGCTCGCCTCGAGCAAGAGCTTTGTCCACTGCAAGTGCCCGAAGTGCGGCGCGGACGCGACGCGCGAGACGGACACGATGGACACGTTCATCTGCTCGTCGTGGTACTTCCTGCGCTACACGGACCCCCACAACGACAGGGAGCCGTTCGCGAAGGACAAAGTGAATTATTGGGCGCCGGTCGACCAGTACATCGGCGGCATCGAGCACGCAATCCTGCATCTCCTGTATTCGCGCTTCTTCACGAAAGTGCTGCATGACGCGGGCCTTGTCGATTTCGACGAGCCGTTCACGAACCTCCTGACGCAAGGCATGGTGCTGAAAGACGGCTCGAAGATGTCGAAGTCGAAGGGCAATGTCGTCTCGCCGGAAGAGATCATCCAGAAGTACGGCGCGGACACGGCGCGTCTCTTCATCCTGTTCGCGGCGCCGGTCGACCGCGACCTCGAGTGGAGCGATCAGGGCGTCGAGGGCGCGTATCGCTTCCTCGGCCGCGTCTGGCGCATCCTCGGCCACTTCGAAGAGGCCATCAAGAACGGAAAAGACGACTACGACGTCGCTGCGCTCACGAAGGAAGAAAAAGACCTGCGCCGCGTGCTCCACACGACGATCAAGAAAGTCACGGAGGACGTGCGCGAACGCTTCATGTTCAACACGGCCGTCTCGGCTGTCATGGAACTCGTCAACGCATTCTATGCGTTCCAAGACAAAGAAATTAACGCCGGCCTCGTGCGCGAGCTCGCAAAAGACCTCATCCTCATGCTCGCGCCGTTTGCGCCGCACATCACGGAAGAACTCTGGAGCCGCCTGTTTGCTACGGGCAGCGTCCACCAGCAGCATTGGCCGTCGTACGACGAGGCCGCGCTCGCTGTCGACGAGGTCGAGATCGTGCTGCAGATCAACGGCAAAGTCCGTGACCGCGTGAAGATCCCCGCCGGCCTCGACCGCGCGGGCATGGAACAGGTCGCGAAAGACCTGCCGCGCGCGAAAGAGCTCACGGCGGGCAAGAAAATTGTTAAGGTCATTTGTGTCCCTAAAAAATTAGTAAATATTGTTGTGAAATAATCGGAGGATGCGATGATAAAGGACAGTTGTTGTCAGCGCATACTCAAGAGCGAGGGATAGCTTTATGATCGACAAAGATGTGAAAGAGATCGATTTCCCTGCAGCGCTGGACGAAGCCATCCTGCACGGGAATATCCAGGTGTATTACCAGCCCATCGTCCGCACGCTGACGGAACAGGTTGCCGGCGTCGAGGCGCTCGTCCGCTGGATGAATGCCGACGGCACGATGATTTCGCCGGGGCGCTTCCTGCCCGCGCTCGAGCAGGCGGGCAAGATCTACGAACTCGACTGTGCCGTGCTCGACGAGATCTGCCGCATGCTCCACGAGCGCATCAAAGCGGGCCGGGCGGTCGTGCCCGTGTCCATCAACCTGTCGTGGCGCGATTTCTCGCGTGGCGACGCGCTCGGCTTTTTTGAGCAGACGCTCTCCGAATATGACATCCCGCGCAAGCTCATCCGCATCGAGCTCGGCGAGCGCGCGCTCGTCGAGGACGCGGACGAGCTCAAAGTGGCCATCGAAAACTTCCGCGCGAAGGGCTACCAGGTCTGGCTCGACGATTTCGGCAGCGAATATTCGTCGCTCCATACGCTGAAGGATTTCGACGTCGACGTCATCAAGCTCGACATGCGCTTCCTCTCGGCGTTCACGGAAAAGGAAAAGCGGATCGTCACGGCTGTCGTCAACATGGCGAAGACGCTTGGCGTGCGCACGCTCGCCGAAGGCGCGGAGCGCGCGGAGCATGTGCTGTTCCTGCATGAGATCGGCTGCGAGATGGTGCAGGGATATTACTACGGCAGCCCGATGCCCATTGAGAAGCTCGAAGCGTACATCATGGGGCGCGGCCTGTCGCCGGAAGAGCCGAAGGCGAGCCATTACTATGAGCGCATCGGCGCCTGCATCCGCCAGTCGACCGACCCGATGGCGTTCCTCGGCTTTGACGGGGAATCGTTCTTCGGCTTTTACGCGAATGCACCGTATCTCAAGCAGATTGAGTCGCTCGGCTATGCGACGTTTGAAGAAGCCGTGGCCGCCATCAACGAGCGCGGCACGGCGCGCTATGACAAGTTCCGTTCGTTCATTGACGCGCCGCGCCGTTCCGGGCAGGAAGAAGTCTTTTTCTACACGAGCCACGAGAATTATTTGCGCACGTCCATCCAGCTCATTGCGGAGTTCGGCTCGCATGCGGCGTTCCGCATCTCCACGCTGAATCTGACGCAGGATCGCCGTGCGCAGGAGCGCATGCAGCTTGATAAGTCGCTGCGGCATATCTATCAGATGTTCGACTCCGTGCATATCCTCGATTTGCGCCGCGACGCCATCCGCCCGCTCTTCACGAACAACGTCGTGTTCGACGGCATCTTGAAGGAAGAGCACGGCCTCGAGCTCATGTGGCGGAAATACTCTGCGGCGAACGTGCATCCCGACGACCAGAAGCATTTCACGGAATACGTCGACCCCGAGACGCTTGGCCGCCGTCTGCGCGAGCAGAAGACGCGCCACATGATTTCCGACCTCTTCCGCCTGAAGGACCGCGACGGCAATTTCGCGTGGAAGGAAGTCGCGTTCCTCGTCGTGCCGGAGTCGCGCCTGACGCGCTTCCTCGTCTGCATCAAGGACATCGTCTCGGATCACCGCTCCGTCACGGTGGCGCTGCTGTCCGATTTCGACGACGAAGCGGAGCTCGCGGCCGTCAAAGACAAGACGGCGCAGGCGACGCACGACGGCGCGATGCTCTGGAAATGCCTCATGCAGACGAAGCGCACGAATTATTTCTGGAAGGACAAGGACTTGCGCTTCCGCGGCGCGTCGAAAGGCTTCCTCGATGCCTACGGATTCTCGTCCATCGACGACATCCTCGGCAAGACGGACGAAGACGTCGGCTGGCATGTCGACGACTCCGACATGCATCGGGCGGAGCTCTCCGTCGTGCAGGAAGGCGCAACGATCGCGAATCAGCAGGGCGAGTGCATCATCCGCGGCCGCCTGCGTCCCATCATCTACACGAAGCGCCCGATTTACGACCACGGCGAGATCGTCGGCCTGCTCGGTGTCTTCGAGGACATGGAGGCCATTGAGCAGCGCTTTGACGCGCTATCGCATTCGTTCCTCGTCGACAGCCTCACGGGCCTCCTGAACGCGACAGGCTGCGTGCAGACGCTGTTCCGCTACCAGCAGGAAAAAAAGCTGCACGGCAAGCACTACGGCATGCTCATCCTGAACGTGAAGTCGTTCGACCGCATCGTCAAGAACTACGGCGACAGCGCGTCGAAGGAACTCCTCTGGAGCATGGCGGACGGCGTGCTGGCCGCCGCGGGCGCGGACACCGTCGTCGCCCGTCTCGCCGGTGCGACGTTCGCCGTGCTCGGCGCGTTCGAGAGCAAGGCGGAGATTGAGCCGATGGCGCAGGCGATCACAGAGCGTTTGCAAGATGTTCACAGCATGCTCGGCGACGAAGTCACCGTGCGCATCGAGACGCGCATCCTCACAGACGGCGACGGCGAGATCTCGCCGCGCATGATCTATGAAGCCGCGTGGGACGGCACGGAGCAAAAGGAATAAGGAGCAGTTTTCATGCATCATCTCGTATCGAAGCTCATCGTCTATCGGAAGATTGGCGAAGATAGCATCCTCTACCGCCTCGCGGGCATCTGCCGCGACTTCGAGGCCGGCCATGACAAGGAAGAGCTCGCGGGCCGCATCCTCACGGAGATCAACCGCATGCTCGACATCGCGACGGTCTACGGCTTCAACGGCAACCTCTGGCACAACTACATCGCGTTTCTCCTCGCCATGACGGAGACGCCGTTCACGCTTGTCTGCGAGAAGCACGGCGCGAGCGAGGGCAGTGTGCGCCGCTTCGTCGAAAACGACCTTGAGATTTTCCGCCAGCTGCTCGCGTATGATTTCAGCACCTTGGAGCAGGCGACGGGGCTCGACTGCTTCGACGTCATCGAGCATTTCCAGGCCGTCGAGAAAAAAGAACAGATTTACAACAAGAGCGTCAGCGAGAAAGTGCAGGAGCTCAGCGCACTCATCGAGGGCGCGAAGGACGGCGCGGAGATGTTCGGCATCGTCACGGACTTCTACAAGCGTTATGGCGTCGGCATGTTCGGCTTGAACAAGGCGTTCCGCATCTCGCCGTATTACGAGAGTGGGAAGAGCGAGCTGCTCGAAGCCATCACGACGACGGGCGACATGAAGCTCAGCGACCTCGTCGGCTATGAAACGCAGAAGCAGCGCCTCGTAGAGAACACGGAAGCCTTCGTCGAAGGGCGCAAGGCGAACAACGTGCTGCTATACGGCGACGCCGGCACGGGCAAGTCGACGAGCATCAAAGCCATCCTCAACCAGTTCTACGACCGCGGTTTGCGCATGATCGAGGTCTACAAGCACGAGTTCAAATATCTCCAGCGCATCATCGCGCAGATCAAGAACCGCAACTACCGCTTCATCATCTATATGGACGACCTGTCGTTCGAAGAATTTGAAATCGAGTACAAATACCTCAAGGCTGTCATCGAAGGCGGCCTCGAAGTCAAGCCGGACAACGTGCTTATCTACGCGACGAGCAACCGCCGCCACCTCATCCGCGAGACATGGACGGACCGTCCGGACGCCGTGCGGGACGACATGCACGAGAACGACACGGTGCAGGAGAAGCTGTCCCTCTCCGCGCGCTTCGGCCTGACCATCGGCTACTACCGCCCGAGCCGCCAGGAGTATTACGACATGGTGCAGATCCTCGCGCGCCGTCACCCGGAGATCACGCTCACGGACGAAGAGCTCAAGGCCGGCGCCGTGCGATGGGAGATGGCGCACTCGCAGATTTCCGGCCGCGCGGCGCAGCAGTTCATCAATTCGCTGCTTTCGAAAGCGCAGGAAAAATGAGCAAGACGATTTTTTTCGGCACATGGCAAGCCCATGTGTCTTTTTTTGCAAAATAATCCGCGGGACATGTTGCAGACGGGCGTTTTTTTCGATAGAATGAAAAAAGAGACAACACGATGGAAAGTTTTCGCATGACCAAGACGTGCGTGAAATAGGAAAGAAGGTCTTTTCATGATCATCGGAACGGTGGACGCCGCTGCGAAGCACGAGGCGGAGTACCCGCCCGTCATTGATGAAGCGCTCGCGTTCCTGCGCTCGCAGGATTTCACGAAGCTTGCAGAGGGGCGCTACTATCCGCGCGGCAAGGAGCACGGCGAGGAAATCTTTGCCGACGTGCAGCGCTATGAGACGAAGCCGGCGAAAGAGTGCTACCCCGAGGCGCACAAGAAATACGCGGACGTGCAGTTCGTCGCCGAGGGCAGCGAGTACATCGGCTGGTGCCCGTTCAGCCCCGAGCTCGAGGAGCATGCGTCGTACAACGATGTCTACGACATCACGTTCTACGAGCGCCTCGTGCCGGAGAGCACGATCATGCTGAAGCCGGGCAGCTTCGCCGTCCTCTATCCCGAGGACGTCCACGCGCCGCGCATGGCGACGGAGGAAGGCCCCGGCCGTCCGGTGACGAAAGTCGTTGTGAAAATTTCTGTTGACTTGCTCTAAAGGATAGGCGAGGGGAGTCCCCTCGCCTTGTTTTGGTACGTTCGGGAGGAATCAAAAGCACATGTCCGTAAGAAGAATTTTCGTGGAGAAGCGCCAGGGCTTTTTCGACATTCCTGCACAGCAGCTGTGCGACGACCTGACGGAGACGTTCCGCCTCACAGACCTCAAGGCCGTTCGCATCATCAACCGCTATGACATCGAAGGCCTCAGCGACGAGGAATACGAAAAGGTCAAGTCCGTCGTCTTCGCCGAGCCGCCCGTCGACGTCGTCTACGAGGAAAAGCTGCCGCATTTCTCGAATTCGCGGATGTTCGCGATGGAGTACCTGCCGGGACAGTATGACGTGACGGCGGATTCGGCGGCGCAGTGCGTCCAGCTCGTTACGGCGAAGGAGCGTCCCGTCATCCGCACGGCGCGCGTCATTGTCATCGTCGGCGATGTCGACCGCGAGACGTTCGAAAAGATCAAAGCATACCTCATCAACAAGGTCGAGAGCCGCGAGGCCTCGCTCGAAAAGCCCGCGTCGCTCACGATGAAGATGGAGAAGCCGGCGGACGTGGCGATTCTCGAAGACTTCAACACGCTCGACGACGCCGGCCTCCACGCATTCATGGACAAGATGGGCTTTGCCATGAGCTTCGAGGACCTGAAGTTCTGCCAGGAATATTTCCGCGACACGGAGCACCGTGCGCCGACGGTCACGGAGCTGCGCGTCATCGACACGTATTGGTCGGATCACTGCCGCCACACGACGTTCACGACGGCCATCGACATGGTCGACATCGAGGACGGCTATTTCTCGCCGTCCATCACGCGCGCGTACAACCAGTATTTGAAAGACCGCGAGAACGTCTACGGTGGGGCGACAATCCGCGACGTGACGCTCATGGATCTCGCTGTCATCGGCATGAAGGAGCTGCGCAAGGAAGGCCTGCTCGAAGACCTCGACAAGTCCGAGGAGATCAACGCGTGCAGCATCCAGATCAAGGCGGACATCGGCGGCAAAGAGGAAGATTGGCTCGTCATGTTCAAGAACGAGACGCACAATCATCCGACGGAAATCGAGCCGTTCGGCGGCGCGGCGACGTGCCTCGGCGGCGCGATCCGCGACCCGCTGTCCGGCCGCTCGTACGTCTATCAGGCCATGCGCGTGACGGGCGCGGCCGACCCGCGCCGGGCGCTCAAAGACACGCTCCCGGGCAAGCTGCCGCAGAAGAAGATCACGCTCGGCGCGGCGGCCGGCTACAGCTCGTACGGCAACCAGATCGGCCTCGCGACGGGCCAGGTGCAAGAAGTCTATCATGAAGGCTATATGGCGAAGCGCATGGAGATCGGCGCCGTCATCGCGACCGCGCCGAAGGAGAACGTCGTGCGCGAGCGTCCGGCGGCGGGCGACATCATCGTGCTCGTCGGCGGCCGCACGGGCCGCGACGGCTGCGGCGGCGCGACGGGCTCGTCGAAAGAGCACACGGAGGAATCGCTGACGACGTGCGGCGCCGAGGTGCAGAAGGGCAACCCGCCGACGGAGCGCAAGATCCAGCGCCTGTTCCGCAATCCTGCGGTCGCGCGCATGATCAAGCGCTGCAACGACTTCGGCGCGGGCGGCGTGTCTGTCGCCATCGGCGAGCTCGCCGACGGCCTCGTCATCGACCTCGATGCCGTCAAGAAAAAATACGAAGGCCTCGACGGCACGGAGCTCGCGATTTCGGAATCGCAAGAGCGCATGGCCGTCGTGCTCAATCCGAAAGACCTCGATGCTTTCGTGAAATTTGCCGACGCGGAAAATCTCGAAGCGACGGAAGTCGCCGTCGTGACGGAAGAGCCGCGCCTCATCATGAAATGGCGCGGCCAGCCTATCGTGCAGATGAACCGCGCGTTCCTCGACACGAACGGTGTGCGCCAGCATGTCACGGCGAAAATCACGCAGCCGGACCAATCGAAACGCTATCTCCTCTCGGAGACGGAGGGCGCGAAAGCGGCCGGCCGCGACCTCGAAAAAGCGTGGCTCGGCAACCTCACCGACCTCAACGTCTGCAGCCAGAAAGGCCTCGCCGAGCGCTTTGATTCGACGATTGGCGGCAACACGGTGCTCATGCCGTTCGGCGGCAAGACGCAGCTGACGCCGGAAGAAGGCATGGTCGCAAAACTGCCCGTGCTCGGCGCGGAGACGACGACGGCGACGGCCATGACGTTCGGCCTCAACCCGTACTTCACGGAGTGGAGCCCGTTCCACGGCGCCGTGTATTCCGTCGTCGAGGCGGCGGCGAAGATGGTCGCGCTCGGCGGCCGCGCGGACAAGATCCGCCTGACGTTCCAGGAATATTTCGAGAGCCTCGGCAAAGACCCAGAGAAGTGGGGCCATCCGTTCGCGGCGCTCCTCGGCGCGCTCTGGGCGCAGCACCAGCTGAAGATCCCCGCCATCGGCGGCAAGGACTCCATGTCCGGAACGTTCGAGCACATCCATGTGCCGCCGACGCTTGCGGCGTTCGCCGTCGACGTGCTGCCGGCGGACCGCGCCGTCTCGTCGGAGTTCAAATATCCCGGCAACAAGGTCTACCTCGTGCCGTGTCACAAGGACAGCCAGGACTTGCCACGCTTCGACCAGCTCAACAAGAACTTTGCGGCCATCAGCGAACTGACGGCGGCGAAGAAAATTTTCGCCGCGCGCAGCGTCGGCTTCGGCGGCCTCGCGGCGGCCATCACGAAGATGTGCCTTGGCAACATGGTCGGCTTCAAATTCACGAAGGCGATGAGCCGTGACGACCTGTTCCATCCCGACTACGGCACGATCCTCCTCGAGGCGGCGGCGAACAGCAAGCTCGATGAAGTGCTGAAAGGTACGGGCTGCTACGAACTCGGCGAGACGACGGGCTCCTTGAGCATCGTCTGCGGCATGGCGGTCGTGACGCTCCAGGAATGCAAGCAATCGTACACGAAGCCGCTCGAAAAAATCTTCCCGACGCAGGTCACGCGCAAAACGCGCGAGCAGGCCATCTGGCGTCCGTACAGCACGGGCAACGCCATCAAGTCGCACGATACGAAGCTCGCGAAGCCGCGCGTCTTCATCCCCGTGTTCCCGGGCACGAACTGCGAATATGACTCCGCGCGCGCATGGGAGCGCGCCGGCGCAGAGGCCGAGACGCTCATTGTGCGCAACCTCACGCCGCGTGCCGTCGAGGAGACGGTCGATGCCATCGTCGCGGCCATCCGCCGCAGCCAGATCATCATGCTGCCGGGCGGCTTCAGCGGCGGCGACGAGCCGGATGGCTCCGGCAAATTCATCGCGGCGATGTTCCGCAATCCGCGCATCTCGCAGGAAGTCATGCGCCTCCTGTATCATCGCGACGGCCTCATGCTCGGCATCTGCAATGGTTTCCAGGCGCTCATCAAGCTCGGCCTCGTGCCGTACGGCGAGATCCGCGACCTCGCGGACAACTCGCCGACGCTGACGCACAACACGCTCGGCCGCCACGTCTCGTGCATGGTCACGACGCGCGTCGCGTCGAACCTTTCGCCGTGGTTCAACAACGTGAAGGTCGGCGACGTGCACCGCATCGCCGTCTCGCACGGCGAGGGCCGCTTCGTCGCGGACAGCGAGATCATCGCGAAGCTCCGCATGCGCGGCCAGATCGCGACGCAGTACGTCGACGCGGACGGCAAGCCGTCCATGGCCATCCCGTGGAACCCGAACGGCTCGACGAACGCCGTCGAAGGCATCACGAGCCCGGACGGCCGCGTCCTCGGCAAGATGGGCCACTCCGAGCGCATCGGCGAAGACGTCGCAAAGAACGTCCCGGGCGACAAGGACCAGCAGCTCTTCGAAGCGGGCGTCGCGTATTACAAATAAGATTATAAAATCTTTCCTCTTTGGCTCTCCCTCAGGGAGAGCTGGCGCCCGTAGGGCGGCTGAGAGGGTTCAAGGGCAGGCCTCGGCCTGTCCTTTTTGGCACAACCGTGATTTTGTTACGGAATGCGAATTGACATTCGTGCTATGATAATGGCAGCAAGAAAAAGAATCGCACCTCAAAGGGGAGGATTATCATCGACTTCAAACCGCTCGGCAAGGAAGACAAGCCTGTTTTAGACAAATTTTTCCATGCCAGATACTATGAGAACAGCCATCTGAATTTCACGTACTTCTTCATGTGGCGCACGCCGTATCACATCCAATGGGCCGTGGAGGACGATGTGCTCTACATGATCAACGAGTATGACGGCAAGCTCGCTGCACAGCAGCCGTTTTGCGAGCCTGCGAAATGGCCGGAAGCAACGAAAAAAATACTCGCGTTCTTCAAAGAACGCGAGCGGCCGGTGTATCTCATGGGGCTCGAAAAAGATTATGCAGCGTTCCTGCGTGGCGACGGGCAGGCGCTTGCGGCGTTCGACGTGACGGATGACCGCGACAACGCAGACTATGTCTATCTCGCGGAAAAGCTCATGACGCTTTCGGGTCGCAAGCTGCATTCGAAGAAGAATCATCTCAACGCGTTCCACAAGCTGTACCCGCAGGCCGAGTATCTGCCCATCACGCAGGAGCTCATCCCCGCGTGCCGAAAGGAGCTTGAAAGCTGGTACACCATGCGTTCCGAGGAGCTCGAGGACGATCCGTTCATCGGCTACGAACGTGCGGCGATCCACGAAGTGTTCGACAATTACGAGGCGTTCCATCTCAAAGGCGGCGTGCTGCGCATCGACGGGCGCGTCGTCGCGTTCACGTTCGGTGAGCAGCTGAACACGGACACGGCCGTCATCCATGTCGAGAAGGCCGACCCGAACGTGCGCGGCGCATATCCGGCGATCAACCAGGGCTTCGTCTCGCACGCGTGGAGCGATATGAAGTACATCAACCGCGAGGAGGACATGGGCCTCCCGGGCCTGCGCAAGGCGAAAGAATCGTACAAGCCTGAGAAGATGATCGAGAAGTTCAACGCGACGGTGAAAGGAGCATGATGCGATGCGCATCCTGATTTCAAATGATGATGGCATCGCGTCCAAGGGCCTGCGCGCGCTCGCAGCGGAGTTCGCGAAGGCGCACGAGGTTTACATCGCCGCACCATGGCACGAGCAGAGCGGCATGGCGCACGCGCTGAACGTCCATCGTCCCATCGAGGTCGAAGAAATGCCGGGCGTCGCGGCGGAGCTCGGCGCCGTCGCCGCCTGGCGCATCGCCGGCACGCCGACGGACAGCGTGAAGCTCTACCTCGAAGCGCTCATGGATCCGAACCGTCCCGTGGGCCTCGTGCTCTCCGGCATCAACCGAGGCGCGAACCTCGCGACGGACGTGCTGTACTCCGGCACGGTCGGCGCGGCGATGGAAGGCTATCTGCACGACCTCCATGCGGCCGCGATTTCGCTCGACATCGATGCGAGCTATCCGTACGCGCTCGCGGCCGAGCTCGTGCGCCCGTTCCTCGAACGTGCGATTGCGGACGCCAATGCGCCGCTGTTCCTCAATGTGAATTTCCCGTGCGAGCTCCGGTCGACGGAGTTCGCCATGAGCCGCCTCGGCCGCCGCGATTACGAGAATGCGTTCCAGCAGGACGTGAAAGACGACGGCCGCATCTTTTACACGGTCGCCGGCAAGATCGTCGACTCCGACAACGGCCCGCACACCGATCTTCATACCGTCGAGCACGGCGGCATCTCCGTGACGCCGCTGCATGCAGACCTGACGGATTATGCGGCCATAGAAGAAAGCCGCGGGAAATGACGGACGCAGCGTCCGGTCTTTTCTCGCGGCTGTGTGTCAGCAGAGGACGAGCTCGACGGCGAAGACGATGAGGCAGCAGGCTGCCGAGACTTTGAACAGGCTCGCGCCGTACCACGCGAGCGCGATGCCGATGACGAACGCGAGCGCGCCGGAGACGGGCGTCTGCGTCGCCGTGAGGATGGCGGGAAACGTCATGACGGCGAGCGTGACGTACGGGACATAGTAGAGGAACGAGCGGACGAAGCGGTTTTTCACCTGTCCGCGGATCAGCGTCAGCGGCACGAGCCGGATGGCGATCGTGACGGCGCTCATGACAAAGAGGTAAATGTAAATCTGTTCCAAATTCAGTCACGCTCCGTTTCGTTTGCCGCAGGTGTTTTTGATTTTTTCGTAGCAGAGGTTTCGCTCGAGGCCTCTGCTTTTTTGTCGTCCGCTGCTTCTTTGACGGGGAAGAAATACGCGCCGGCGGCGGCGATGGCGACGGTCAGGACGATCGTGCGCGTGCCGCTCGAGAGGTCTGCGAGCAGCGGCAGGTGTTCGGCGGCGAAGCTCAGGAGGAAGCTCGCGCCGACGAGCGCTGCGACGATGCGGTCTTTGTGCGCGGCGGGGATGATGACCCAGAGGAACATGCCGAAGAGCGCGACGGAGAGCGCCGAGACGATGCGGAGAGACAAGAGCTCGCCTGCGAGCACGCCGAGCGCCGTGCCGCAAGCCCAGCCGGGCAGCGCGACGGACATCGCGCCGTAGTTGTAGAACGGCGCGAGACGGCCCGGGCGCGCAATCGTGATGCCGAAAATCTCGTCCGTGATGTCGAAGCCGACGAGCAGACGGTGGTAGAGCGGCGTGCCGGGCGCGAACTTCTGGCTGACGACACAGCTCATGAGCATGTAGCGTGCGTTCGCGACGAGCGTCATGAGCGCGAGCTCGAAGTACGATGCCTTTGCAGCGATGAGCGTGAACGCGGCGTACTCGCCGGCCGAGGCGTTGTTGAAAAAACTCGCGACGAAGCCTTGGAACGGCGTGAGGCCGGCCGTCTTCGCCGCGATGCCGAGCGTGAACGACACGACGAAATAGCCGAGCGCGATGGGGATGCCGTCGTGGAAGCCCTCGAGGAACAGCGAACGGCGCGAATCGGCGTCCTTGTCGACCTTCGCGACGCCATGCGACTCGCTCGTGTCCATCGGTTTCGGCTCTTTTTCCGCTGTTTCGTCGTCGATGGCGGAACAGGCCATGCTTTCTTCTGTCAAAGAACAATCTCCTTTCAGGTTTCCACAGGCGCGGCCGCCTGCGTCACGAGAATCTTGCTGACCCGTGCGCGATCCATGTCGACGACTTCGAACGTGAAGTCCTCCCACGTCGCCTTCTCGCCCGCTTGTGGGATGTAACCGAAGTATGACGTGAGGAAGCCGCCCATCGTCTGGTAGTGGTCGTGGTCTTCGTCCGGCAGCTTGTCGATGTCGAAGCGCTCTTTGAAATCGTCGATGGAGTAGAGGCCGTCGACGTACCACGAGTGCTCGTCGCGCGGCGTGATCTGGAGCGGTTCGCTCTCGATGTTCGCGTGCGACTCGCCGATGATCGCTTTCATGATGTCATCGAGCGTGATCATGCCGATGACGCCGCCGTACTCGTCGAGCACCATGGCCTCGTGCACGCCCGTGTCGCGGAATTTTTCGAGCAGGCGGAAGAGTTCCATGGAGCGCGGCACGAACATCGGCTTGCGCAGGTATTGCGAGAGCTCGAGCGACTTGTGCGCGAGCGCGGCGTTCAACAGGTCTTTCGCGTAAAGGATGCCGCAGAAATCGTCGAGGTTTTCGCGGCCGACGAGGAAGACGGCCTGCGGCGTCTGGCGGATGACGCGCAGGTTGTGGCGCAGGCTGTCCGAGAGGTCGAGCCAGATCATCTGCGTGCGCGGCGTCATGAGCGCGTACGCCGTCTGGTCGCTGAGATGGAACACGCGGTCGACCATGTCCTGTTCCGTTTTCTCGAACGTGCCGTCTTCCGTGCCCTGCTCGATGAGGTCCTTGACCTCGTCCTCCGTGACCGTGTCCTCGAATTTCGGATTGAAGCCGAAGACGAGCAGGATGATGTTCGCCGAACGCGACAAGAGCGCGATGAGCGGCTGCGAGAGGCGCGTGAGACGCGTCAGCGCCTTGTGATGCTTGAGCAGCACTTCCTCCGGCTGTTGGAGCGCCGTCTTCTTCGGCAGAAATTCGCCGAACAGCAGCATGATGTACGTCATGACGACGATGGAAACGACGAGCGAGACGATTGCGGCGTGCGGCAGGAATGCGAGATGGCGCGCGAGCAGCGGCGCGAGCAGCACGCCGGACGCGACGCCGGAGAGGATGCCCATGAGCGTGATGCCGATCTGCGTGACGGACAGCGCGTCCTCGGGCGCTTCGAGGATCGCGAGCGCGGCGCGCGCATCCTCGGCGTCGTCGCCGTCATCGTCAGCGAGGCGTTCGAGGCGGCTCTTGTGGCCTTCCATGAGCGCCGTCTCGATGAGCGAGAAAAAACTGTTGAGCAGGAGCAGGAGAACAATCAGGACGAGCAAAATGCCCGCTTCCGTACTGTCCAAATCGTGACACATCCTTTTTATGATAGAAAAACGTTGATTACAGGACAGTATATCATGAAAGCAGCAAAAAAGCACCTGCCGCGACGCGGCGCATCGAAGAAAATTGACGCACGGCGGCGTGTGACAGGCTCACGGAAAAAAGACGCCCGCTCTGTTATGATACGGTCAAAAGAAAGCAGGTGGGGCATATGGAACAGCAGCTCATCATCATCGGCGCAGGGCCGGCCGGCATCTCGGCGGCACTCTATGCGCGGCGCGCAGGGCTTGCCGTCACGGTCGTGACGAAAGGGCCGGGCGCGCTCGCGAAAGCTGAAGGCATCGAAAATTATTACGGCTTCACGGAGCCCGTCACAGGCGCGGAGCTCGAGCAGCGCGGCATTGAGGGCGCGAAACGGCTAGGCGTGCAGTTCGTCACGGGCGAGGTGCTGCAGATCGGATTCAACGACACGTTCGATGGATACAAAGTCGAGGGCGCGGATTTCACGCTCGAAGCGCCGAGCCTCGTCCTCGCGGCCGGCGCCGCGCGCCAAACGCTCGCCGTGCCGGGACTCAAAGAATACGAGGGCAAAGGCGTGAGCTATTGCGCCGTCTGCGACGCGTTCTTCTACCGTCAGAAGCGTGTCGCCGTCATCGGTGCGGGCGCGTACGCACTGCACGAGGCCGAGGCGCTCGCGCCGCACGCGCGCGAGGTGCACATCCTGACGAACGGCGAACCGCCGCAGGCCGCGTTCCCTGCGGACATGATCGTGCACACGGGAAAGATTGCGGCCATCGTCGGCGACGAGCGCGTGGCGGGTGTGCAGTTTGCGGATGGGAGCGCGGAAAACGAGCTCGCCGTCGACGGCGTGTTCCTCGCCATCGGCACGGCGGGCAGCACGGCGCTCGCGCGGAAGCTCGGCATTCTTTTGGACGGCGCGAACATCAAAGCCGACGACACGATGGCGACGAACGTGCCGGGCGTCTTCGCGGCCGGCGACTGCACGGGCGGCCTGCTGCAAGTCGCGAAAGCCGTCTACGAAGGCGCGAAGGCAGGGCTCGCCGCTGTGAAGTACGTGCGCGCGAAAGCGAAAGCATAAAAAAGAGAGTTGCGGAAACGTCAGAAACGATTCTGCAACTCTATTTTTGTACGTTTGCAATCAGCGGCGGCAGCCGCGATGCGGGCCGCAATACCCATCGTCATAGCAACTACGGCCGCCGCAGTCGCCGTAATACGGGCAATCATTCTGATAGCGGCAGACGGGCGCGTACTCTTCGGCCGGCGTGCTCTGCGCGGCGAGCACCGGCACCGTGATGAGCAGGCAGAAGCATACGAGCGTCGTGATTTTGATGAACATGAACAAGCACCTCGATTCGCAATTCATCGTGTTCGATTCCTTTTCCACTAGTATAGCAGAAAACAGAAAGAAATGCGAGACAAATGCGGCGAAATTTGAAATTTCCTTGACGAAAGGCCTAAGGTCTGTTACGGTAAACGATAGAAACGGAGGCGGGCGTGTGAAGTTCGGAGATTTCATGGTGCGGATCAAGAAAGAATTGCCGCACGTGTTCCTGCTCGCGGGCGAGGAACGCTACTACATCGACCACGCGCTCGAGGCGATCCTCACGCAGCTGTTCCCGGATGGCGGCGCGCGGGACGGCCTGACAAAGCTCACGGGCGCCGTCGACGGCGACAAGCTTGTCGGCCTCATCGAGACCGTGCCGTTCTTCCAGCCGAAAAACGTCATCATCATCGAGGACACGCCGCTCTTCCGCGCGGCGAAGAAACCGGCGGACGAGGAGGCGGCGGACGCCGGCGGGGATGTGGATGACGCGCCGGATGCCCTGCCGGACGGCAAGCGGAAGAGCGCGAAGCCGACGGCGGACAAGAAGCTCGAGCGCTTGCAGGCGGAGCTCGCCGCGCTGCCGGACTTTTCCTACGTCATCTTCCTCATGGGTGAAAAGCCGGACAAGCGCAAGAAATTCACGAAGACGGTCGAGAAGGCCGGCCTCATCCTTGAGGCCGAGCCCGTGCGCGCATGGAACATCAATGATTGGCTGCAGCCGAAGCTCCAGCGCATGAACAAGGATCTCGACCGCAGCGCGTATGAATATTTCGTGAACGCCGTCTCGATGATGCAGGAGATTTCGCTGTCATATCTCGACCAGGAATTTGACAAGCTCGCGCTCTTTTCAAATGCGCGGCGCATCACGAAGAAAGAGCTCGTCGCGGTGTTCGCAGGGCTTCCGGAGGTTTCCATCTTCGCGCTCATGGACGCGATCAGCGAGAAGGACGCAAAGAAATCGCTCACGCTGCTCATGCGGCAGCTCGCGGACGGCACGTATTTTACGGTGCTGCTCGTCCTGCTCGCGCGTCATGTGCGGCAGCTGTATCAGGTGCGTCTCTTGCAGGCGCAGGGCGTCCGCGGCAAGGCGCTCGCGAAGCCGCTCGGCCTCCATCCGTTCATCGCGGAAAAGCTTGGGAAATCCGCGATGCGCTTTGACGATGCACAGCTGCGCCGCGCGCTCATCGACATCGCCGATGCGGACTACGCGCTGAAGACGGGACGCGGCGGCAACGAGCTCCTCGAGCACATCGTGATCGAGCTGTGCGCATGACGTTATAACGTCGTAATCAAAAATGGGGATAATAGGGGCAACAGATTTTGAGAAAAGGGATGGTATTCAATGAAAGTGCTCATTACGGGCGGCGCCGGGTTCATCGGCTCGCATCTCGTGCGGTTGCTGCAATCGAAGGGCGAGGACGTGGCCGTCGTCGACAATTTTTCCACAGGTCTGCGCGAGAACCTGCCGGACGGCACGGCCATCTACGAATGCGATGTGACGAGCCCGGAGCTTGCGAACGTGTTCGAGGCGGTGCGTCCCGATGCCGTCGTGCATCTCGCAGGGCAGACGACTGTCCATGTCTCGATGGCCGACCCGGGGCTCGATGCAGCGCAGAACGTCATCGGCTCTGTCCATGTGCTCGAGCAGGCGCGGCAATGCGGCGGGAAGCGCGTGATCTTCGCGTCGACGGCCGCGAGCTACGGCGACGTCGCCGAGGATCACCTGCCGATTGATGAGTTCGAGCCGCTCGCGCCGCTTTCGTTCTACGGCCTGTCGAAAGTGACGGTCGAGCGCTATCTTGACCTCTATCACAAGGCGTACGGCCTCGACTACGTCGTGCTGCGTTTTGCGAATGTCTACGGCGAGCGGCAGGGCGACGGCGGCGAGGGCGGCGTCATCAGCATTTTCACGAAGCGTGTCGCACAGGACGAGCCCATCACGATTTTTGGCGACGGCAAGCAAACGCGTGATTTCGTCTACGCCGGCGACATCGCGCGCGGCATCGACGCGGCGCTGCGGACGCATCACGCGAACCGCGCGTACAACCTCTCGACGCAGACGGAGACGAGCCTCAAAGAACTCGTGGCCGTGCTCGCAAAAGTCTCGGGAAAGCGCATCGTGCCGCGCTACGAAGACGCGCGCACGGGCGACATCTACAAGTCGCTCCTCGCGAACGGCCGCGCCCGCCGCTCGCTCGGATGGGAACCGCAGACGAGCCTCGAAGAAGGCTTGCGGAGGACATACGAATATTTTTGCAGATGAAACGGCGGCATCGCCAGCAGTTTTGGCGATGCCGTCGTTTTATCTTCCCATGTATCGGAAATATGTCTCGCGCATCTCCTTGCGCGTCAGCGCGGCCGGCCAGAGGTCGTGGACGGCGCCTTTGCGCATGGCGGCGGCGAGGTGGTCGTAGAGGTCGGGGACGTCGCTTTCGAGGCGGGCGATGAGTTCTTTTGCATCTTGGCGCGTCGTGTGGCCGTCGTGCGGGCACGGGGACGGCACGGGGACGAAGCCGTGGTACTGTACGGCCTCGCGCGTCTCGCTCTCGCGGAAGTAGATGAGCGGGCGGATGACGGTGAGATCCATGCGGTCAAGATACGTCACGGGCGTGAACGTCGTGAGCTGGCCGGACCAGAACAGGCTCATGAGGAACGTCTCGACGGCGTCGTCGTTGTGGTGCGCATAGGCAATCTTGTTGTAGCCATGCTCGTTCGCGTAGCGGTTCATCGCGCCGCGGCGGAAGAACGCGCACGTGAAGCACGGCGATTTGTCTTGCTGCGCTTCAATCGCGCCGGCGATGTCGACGTCAACGACATCGTACGGGATCGCGAGCTCCGCGAGGAACGCGCGGATGCGTTCCGTGTCGAACGTCTTCTCC
>NZ_JALFCU010000109.1 GCF_022771645.1 Selenomonas sp. | reverse complement strand
CGGTTCGTTCAGGATGGCTTCGAGCACGCCCATGCAGAGCTCCTTGCTGTACATGACCGCCTTGAACATGAAATCATCGCGAATCGTGAGGTCTTCCCACGCCTTGGTAACAAACGGCATTTGCGATGCCCCCTCTGGCTCTATTTTACTGGCTCGCAGGCAAAAAGGCAAGAAATCCATGCTGCCCGCAGGTCTTCTTTATAGGAAGATTCGACACGCGGACGTTTTCCCCTGCCATTTGGTTTCAAGAAAATCGAGCGCTTGGTTGTAAATCCTGCATCTTCTTGCATATATCAGTGTGGAAGGCGGTGATGCTCATGAGAACACCCCGCTTCGTCACAAATCACATTCCAAGCAAGGAGGTCAGAATGAAGAGTATTTTAGATGACGGATTCCAAGCCTATCTGACGGAGGGAGCGGCCTTCGTCGGAGAGGCGCGGATTCCGATGCTGATGGATCTGCGCAACGCACAGATTCCAAAGGACATGATTCCGTTCAAGGCTGCCATGTCCGCCACAAATTTCCGGCAGTACGTGCATTTCTATATGTACGACAAGGAATTTTCCCGTGTGCTGACGGCCACGCGCCGTTATCTTCCGCTGCTGCAAAAATTTGATGGCGTCATCACGCCGGATTGCAGTATGATGATAGGGCAAGCCCCCTGCCTGCAACAGACGAACACCTACATGAACCGTACGGTCGGCTTCTATCTTCAGAAGCACGGCATTCCCGTGATTCCGAACATCCGATGGAGCGACAAGTCCAGCTTCTCCTACTGCTTCCTCGGCGTGCCGCAAGGCAACATGGTCGCGGTGAGCACGCATGGATGCATCCGATCGCGGCAGGAAAAAGCCATGTTCCGCATCGGCCTTGAAGCGATGCTCGAGCACATCCACCCGTCCATCGTCTTGGTGCACGGACGGATGCCAGATGATGTCTTCGCGCCTTTCGCTGGGCAGATCGAGTTCCACCGCTATCCCAGCCAGATCGAGCGGGTGCATCGGAAGGCCGGGTGATTGCGATGGGAACTGGAAGTATGGGGAAACTCGCGCTCTTGACCGGCATCATGAAGAACAGCCGATCATTGAAGAGCAAGTTCGGATTCCAAAACGGTTATTTCGGGAAGCGCGGGAAAGGGCGCAAGTCCAACACACGAAATATTCCTTCCAAAAATCCGCTACAAACAGCAAAAGATTTCTTCGACACCTTGGTGCAGGATGCCGCCAGAGAAATCTTGAAAAATGACAACGGCGAGCCGTATGGTTTCCGAGTCGATCTCCCAGACGGAAGCATTATCATATTTCGCCCAGTTTCTCATTCTGCCGACAAGAGCCCTGCCATCAGCATTGACACCAAAGGCTGTCGCATTGAAGTAGATATCCGCGTACAAAAAATTCATTTCACTTTGGAGGTGCCAATCGAATGACATCCATCAATCTGTGCCTGACCTCGCACGAAATCGAAATCCTGCGGTCGATGGTCGGGAAAAAGCTCGTCTCCATCCAGCATGACAAATTCCGCTATACCAACACCTCGTTAGAAGCCGTCGCGCTTCACCTCGAGGACGCGACCTATTATCTCTACAGTCTTACCGAAGTCATGGATTTCTACGGGGATACGGAGGAGGTTGCTCGTTGGTCGTTGCAGGCCGGCAAAAAAGATTTCATCGACGCGAAAGACTGGATTGTCTCGCCCATCGACGAGACGATTCGCGACATTCGGCTCGTGCAGGAACATCAAGAAGTTTTCGACGGCGAGGAACAAACGGATGATGTCCTCGTGACGCGCGGCCTGATTTTTGATCTTGGCGATCGCGAGCTCTCGTTTGAAAAAGCCGCTTGGTTTTCCGAGGACATCTACATCCAGAAGGGACAAAACTTGATTTCGACGTTCACGCGCACTTCGGATTTTGAAGAGGATGACTGGCCAGACGGCTTGACCGCAAAATGCACGCGCAGCATCCTCACGCTCACTTGATTTCCATGGCAGCATAAGACAAACCAGCCGCTCCCCACAAACGTTTCGTGGGAAGCGGCTGCTTCGTGTCATCATGCCTTGATTTCCGTCCCATCCTTGAACGTGACGCGCACGTCCCCCTCACCGTACACAGTGATGCAGTCGACGAGGCTGCTCCAGAGGGTTTCGTCGAACCCCGTGACCGGCGCTTGGGCTTCGAGCGTCTGGATGAAACCATCGAGTTGTTCGGCCCGTGTCTTGCGGTGCTGGATGGCTTTGACAGTGTCTTCATACGCCTTCTTCGCTTCGTCGTACCTGCGGGCGAGGTCGTCGTAGCGTTTCTGGTAGGCGCTTTGGTCTTGGGCGATGCGGGCGTTTTCGGCGATGCATTGTTCTGTCATTTCCGCGAGGGCGTTCATGTCGGCTTCGTGCCGGGCTTGCTCCTGCTCGAGCGCGTCCGTCTGGCAGAGGGTGGCTTGCAGGTTGCGGATGTTTTCGATGATTTCTGTTTTGCCTGCGAGGAACTTGTTGACGGCGCGGAGGAAGGCTTGCTGGATGTCCGCCTCGGTGAGGTGCGGTGTCTTGCAGTGGTGCTTGAACTTGTTGTTGCAACGGTAGATGGTCTTGCGATACTTGTCGGTGGAGTGCCAGACTTTCGCGCCGTACCAGCCGCCGCAATCGCCGCATTTGATTTGCGACGAGTAGATGCTGACGCCGCTGTAGCGGTTGCCGCCGTGCCTGCGGCGCTCCAGTTCTTCCTGCACTTGGTCGAAGACCGCTGGGCTGATGATGGCTTCGTGGTTGTGTTCGACGTAGTATTGTGGCACCTCGCCTTTGTTATCCCGCATTTCCTTCGTGAGGAAGTTGACGGTGTAGCGCTTCTGGAGGAGCGCGTCGCCTTTGTATTTCTCGTTCGTGAGGATGCTGCGGATCGTGCTCTGGCTCCAGTTTTTGCAGCCGCCGGGCGTCGGGATGCCCCGGCGCGTGAGCTCCGCCGCGTGAGCTCCGCCGCGATGGAGTGGAACGTGTAGCCCGCGAGGAAGAGCCGGTAGATTTCTTTCACCGTCTCGGCCTGCTCACGATTCACGACGAGCGTGCCGTTCGGCCCTTTATCGTAGCCGAGAAAACGCTTGTACGGGACGCTGACCTTGCCATCGGCGAACCGCTTCCGCTGGCCCCAGGTCGTATTTTCGGAAATGCTGCGGCTTTCTTCCTGCGCGAGCGAGCTCATGATGGTGATGAGTAGCTCGCCTTTCGCGTCGAGCGTCCAGATGTTTTCCTTCTCGAAATACACCTCGATGCCCTTGTCCTTGAGCTTGCGCACGGTGGTCAGGCTGTCGACGGTGTTGCGGGCGAAACGGCTGACGCTCTTCGTGATGATGAGGTCGATCTTGCCCGCGAGCGCGTCCTCGACCATGCGTTTGAAGCCTTCGCGGTGGCGCGTGTTCGTCGCGCTGATGCCCTCGTCGGTGTACATCCCGGCGAACGCCCAGTCCTCGCGGCTCTTGATGTAGTTCGTGTAGTAGTCGACCTGCGCCTCGTAGCTCGTCACCTGGTCGGCGTGGTCGGTCGAGACTCTGGCGTAGCCCGCAACGCGCCGCCGCTTCGTGCTCGTGAGCGGCGTGGCCGTGAACCGGTGGATGGTCGCTGGTATCGTGTGGACGGTTCTCATGACTGCTCCCTCCGTTTCGCCCAGCGCGCTTTCGCGGCCTTGCTCATCTTGCGTTTCTGCTCCGCCGTGTGCGGCGGCATGATTTTCTTCGGCTTGACCCAGGTACGAGAGACCTGACGCCCGTCCTTGAAAAGGAACACCAATTCGCTCGGCGCGTGAAATTCGATGCGTTCCATCTGCGTGGAAAAGGCCGTCTCATCAAAGGTGGGCAGTTCCATGACCTCGGCAATCATCGCCTTCAGAACATCCTCACGCAAGGGCGGTGCATCCTTCCCCATGCAACGCCATGAAACATGGATGCCGTGATTCGTCTTGCGCTGAAAATTCCGTCCGCAAACCGTGCATTTGATGCGCGTCGTGAGGCAGGATGCCCCCGCCCGCTGATACGCATGGCTGCGCCGATACGCCGACACCTGCGCACGGTAGGCTGGCGTCCAGCAATCCTTCTTCGCCGTCGATACCCAATGCCTCTCGATCTGCCGCCCGTCTTTCATATGAAAGACCATCACATGATGCTCCGGCACGACAATCTTTTCGACCTGCGCACGGAACGCCGTCTCGTCAAATTCCTCCAGCCCGAGTACCGCAACGCATTCCTTGAGCAAAACCTTCTGTGGGATGCTCCCCTTTACACCGCAACTTCCGTTCTTTCGCTTTTTCGAATCGCACGTCCAGTCATCGGGCGCGTTCCTGTCCTGCCGCGCATCGTGGACATAGCTCTTGCCGCAGATGCCGCACTTGATTTTTCCCGTGAAGCACGACGTGTTGAGCGCCTTGTTCGCGAGCGGGCCGAGCTCCTTGCGCCGCGCCATTTCCTTTTGGACGTAGTCGAATGTCGCTTTGTCGATGATGGCTTCGTGCGTGTGCTCGACGAGGTACTTCGGCAGCTCGCCGCGATTCTTGCGGCGCTTTTTCGTGATTGGGTCTTCGATGTATTCCTTTTGCAGGAGCAAGTTGCCCGTGTACGTGATGTTCCGCAGG
>NZ_JALFCU010000066.1 GCF_022771645.1 Selenomonas sp. | reverse complement strand
CCTGCGCGCACGCCCGCCTCATCCCGTACACGGGGCTCGCGCGCCGCGCCGGCCTGACGATCGATGCGCTCAGCCGTTCGCTCGCGTCGCGCGCCGGCCGCATTTTTCACAACCCCGAGGCCGGCGTCCTCGACATCCTCTACAACGACACGGGCACGCACGGTTTCATCCGCTGGACGATCGCGCACGAGCTCGGCCACTTTTTCCTCGGCCACACGCGCGACTTCACGCGCGACGAGCAGGACATCGTCGTCGATGCGGCGGCAGGTCTCACGCTCTACGACGTTCTCGAGCTCGAGGCGCACGCGTTTGCCGCCGAGCTCCTCGCGCCCGCCTGCGTCCTCTTCGCGCTGAACGCGCGCACGCCCGAGCTGATCCGCACGCTTTGCGACCTTTCGCTCGAAGCGTCCGTCAAGCGCGCGCACTTCCTCGGCTGCATCGAGGGTTGCTACTACCTGTCACCCGTCGAGGCGGAGGTGCTTCGGCGCTTCCAGGAGTTCATCTACCACCATGCTGCCTGCTGATTTTGATGAGGGAAAGGAGGCGCCGCCATGCTCGGCACGACCATCGCCCGCCGCATCCTCGGCTCGTTCCTGCTCCTGACGCTGACGGCGCTCCTCGTCCTCGGCCTCGTGCTGACGTCGTACTTCCAGAGCGCAGCGCTCAAGGACGCGCAGACGGACCTCGTCACGCACGCGCGGATCATCGCGCTCGCGCTCGAGCACGACGCGCGGCAGAGCGACCTCGACGAGCCCATCGCCGAGATCAGCGCGCAGACCGGCCTGCGCATCACCGTGCTCGACGACGAGGGCCGCGTGCTCGCCGACTCCGACCGCGATGCGCAGGCCATGGAAAACCATTGGGAGCGCCCGGAGATCCAGCAGGCGCTCGCAGAGGGCCTCGGCACGGCCACGCGCTACAGCGCGACCGTCGGCGCGAATATGCTCTACGTCGCCGTCCCCTGGCGCGAGAACGGCCGCCTCGTCGGCATCATCCGCACGGCGACGTCCCTCGCGCCCATCGACGCCACCGTGCAGCAGACCGTCACCGTGCTCGTCGCCGCGCTCTTCCTCGCGTTCCTCGCCGCCGTCCTCCTCGCCATCTACCTCGCGCGGCGGCAGCTCCACCCCATCCTCACCATCATCCGCGCTGCCCGCGCCATCATGCGCGGCGACCTCGCGCGGCGCATCCAGCTCCACACCGGCGACGAGTTCGACATCCTCATCCGCGCCCTCAACGAGCTCGCCGCGAGCCTCGCGCAGAGGATCGTCGAGGCCCGCACCGAGAACGAAAAGCTGAACCTCATCCTCGAAACGATGGACAACGGCGTCGTCCTCTTCGACGCGGACGGCAACATCACCGACGCGAACCGCCGCATCCGTGAGCTCTTCGACCTCCACGAAAGCGACATGCGCCGCCACAGCATCCACGTCCTCGGCAGCGCCGTGCTCTCCGAGACCGCGCAGGACGTCCTCGCAAGCGGCGCGCCGAAAAAGCTCCACCTCACGCTCCCCATCCACGGCGAGCCGCACACGTTCACCGTCTATTTCGCCACCTTCGTCGCGCGCCACGGCACCGCCGTCCTCGCCGTCTTCCACGACATCTCCGTCCTCGAGGAGCTGCGCGCCCGCCAGGCCGAATTCGTCGGCAACGCCGCCCACGAGCTCAAGACCCCGCTCACGTCCATCCGCGGCTTCGCTGAGCTCCTCGCGGACGACGACTTCTCTGACCCGGAGGCCTCGCGCCACTGCGCCGCCGTCATCGAAAAAGAAGCCGAGCGCATGGACCGCCTCGTAGCTTCCCTCCTCGAACTCGCCCGCCTCGACCGCGCCGACCTCCGGAAAAACATCGAGCGCACGCCCATCGCGATCAGCCGCGCCCTCGCCTCAGCCTGCGACGAGCTCGTGCCGCGGGCACAAAAAAAACAGCAGCACGTCGACGTCCACATCGAGACGTCAGCACGGCTGCTGGCAAACCAAGACCTCTTCGGCCAGATCCTACGGAACCTCATCGACAACGCCATCAAATACACGCCCGCAGGCGGCACCATCCGCCTCGCCTGCGCAGAAAACGACGGCCAGATTGAAATCACCGTCGCCGACAACGGCATCGGCATCCCGCAGGACGCCCTGCCGCGCATCTTCGACCGCTTCTACCGCGTCGACAAAGCAAGAGACCGCGCCACCGGCGGCAACGGCATCGGCCTCTCCCTCGTCCAGTTCCTCGTCAAGCTGTTCGACGGGACGATCGAGGCCCAAAGCGAGGTCGGGAAAGGGACGCGGTTCGTGCTGCGGTTTCCGAAAGTGGAGGGAGAGCAAGCGGCGGATTTTGGCCAATAAATGGATTTGATACGTTTTCCGTCGCCTACGGCGCCACCTTCCCCCTAGGGGGAAGGCTTTCGTCCTTGTCACGCTCGGCAACAAATGAAACGCTTTTGGCAATCGCAACAAATCTTCCATCCGCTATTCTTCTTCATACAGCGCCCGTCCGATCCTCGCGACGGCGTCCCGCATCTGCGCCTCGCCGACGCTCGAATAATCCAGCACGAACACGCCCTGCAGCTCCTCCGGGAGGCGGGGCGTTTCGTTTGCCTCCGCCATGTAGCACGCCGCGAGCGGGCGCATGCGGATGCCGGCATCGGCGAGCTTTCGCTCGATCGCCACCGTCTCGCCCGCCGCGCGGAAGCGGACGAGGAAATGCAGGCCGCTGCCCTGCTCCTGGATGTCGATGCGATCCGCGAACGGCGCATGTTTCAGGAGCGTGAGAATCGTCTCGCGCCGCCGCCGGTACAGCGTCCGCATGCGGTGGATGTGCCGCTCGAAATGCCCTTCCGCAAGGAAGCGCGCGAGCGTGTACTGCTCGAAGTTCGACACCGTGCAGCTGTAAAAGCCGAGCTTTTCGCGGAACGGCGCGACGAGGCGCTCCGGCAGCACGAGATAACTGATGCGGATCGTCGGCGTCAGGCTTTTCGAAAACGTGTTCATGTACAGCACGCAGCCCGTCGCGTCAATGCCCATCAGCGTCGGGATCGGCCGCCCAGTCAGGCGGAACTCGCTGTCGTAATCGTCCTCGATGATGAAGCGATCCGAAGACGCCGCCGCCCAGCCGAGCAGCTCATAACGGCGGCTGATCGGCATGATGAGCCCCGTCGGATAATGATGCGACGGGCTGATGTGGACGATCTCCGCCCCCTGCCGCACCAGCTCCCCCGGCACGACCCCTGCATCATCGAGTCCCGCGAGCAGGCACCGCGCCCCGCACGATTCATAGATGCGCTTGATCCGCCCGTATCCCGGATTCTCCACGCAAAAGCGGCGGCTGCGGCCGAAAAACTGCACCAAGAGCCCATAGAGATACTCCGTCCCCGCACCGACGACAATCTGCTCCGGCGCGACCGCGAGCCCGCGAAACCGCAAGAGATGCGCCGCGATCGCCTCCCGGAGCGCCAAGCCCCCCTGCCCCGGCGACCGCGAGAGCAGCGCCCCCGCCTCCTCCGCCACCACGCGCCGCAAGAGCTTCGTCCACAGCGAGAAAGGGAAATTCTCCGCCTTCCCTCCGCCCTCGGCGAAGTCGATATCAAAGTGAAAGGATGCCCCCTCCCCCCTCGGCGCGGACGACGTTCCTTGCTCGCGAGGCAAACGGTCACTTCGTGGGGAGCGCAGTTCGTCTCCGCGAGCCAAACTGCTGCTTCGGGAGGCTGGGGGTGTTTCCTCGGGAATTTTTACACCCGCAGGGCGTACTTTTCCCGAGGGAATACCCCCATCCGCCAGCGAGCGAACGCCGAGGTTCGCGGGCAGATTGTCCGTCACATAATACCCCCGCTTCGGCTGCGATGTGCAATATCCTTCCGCCACGAGCTGCCCGTACGCGCCCTCGACCGTGATCGTGCTGATGCCGAGATGACGAGCCAGCGCCCGCTTTGATGGCAGCTTTTCCCCGGGCTTTAAGGCACCTGTTTCAATGTCTTGGCGGATGCAATGATACAGATGTTCGTAAAGCGGGATTCCATCGAGATGTTCAAAGGAATAGGTCAGCATGGGCAAACCTCCAAGAGACCAAAAAAGCTGTACAACCACCGTTGTACAGCTTTTTGAATGCAATCGAAACCGTCTCAGCGCTTCGAGAACTGCGACGCCTTACGGGCTTTTTTGAGGCCGTATTTGCGGCGCTCTTTCTCACGCGGATCGCGCGTGACGAAGCCGGCTTTCTTGAGCGCCGGGCGGAGCTCTGCGTCCATCTCCATGAGCGCGCGCGTGATGCCGTGGCGGATCGCGCCCGCCTGGCCCGTCACGCCGCCGCCGGCGACGTTCGCGATGACGTCATACTTATCGCCCGTCTCCGTGAGCTCGAGCGGCTGGCGCACGATGAGTTCGAGCGTCTTGAGGCCGAAATATTCCTGCATATCGCGGCCGTTGATCGTGACCTTGCCTTCGCCCGGAACGAGGCGAACGCGTGCCACGGAAGATTTTCTGCGGCCCGTGCCGTAGTAGCTAACCTGTGCCATGTGTATTTCCTCCTATTCCTCAGCGAATGTTCAGCGTCAAGACTTCCGGCTTCTGCGCTGCATGCGGATGCTCCGGGCCAGCGTAAACGCTGAGCTTGCGGAACATCTGCGCGCCGAGGCGATTGTGCGGGAGCATGCCCTTGATGGCGTGCTCGAGGACGCGCGTCGGGAAGCGGTCGAGCATCTGGCCGGCCGGCGTGAACGTCGTGCCGCCCTGGTACCCCGAATGACGGAAATACGTCTTCTTGATGAGCTTCTTGCCCGTGAATTTCACTTTGTCAGCATTGACGATGATGACGTAGTCGCCCGTGTCAACGTGCGGCGTGTACGTCGGTTTATGCTTGCCGCGAAGGACTTTCGCGACTTCTGCAGCGAGGCGGCCGACCGTCTGGCCTTCCGCGTCGACAACATACCATTTGCGCTCGATATTGGCAGCATTTGCCATGAACGTGGTCTTCATTGCGGTTGTTTCCCCCCTAGAGGTTTCGAAAAAAAATAGGTAGCTATTTGCCTGGCGGCAAATGGCTAAGCTATCCCTAAGCGCTAAAGCACTAAGGGCTACCTTACGGGACATCTCAAGCAGGCTTCCGGGGCTAGTGGAAACGCTTGCTTCGCGATATCACACGAAACTATTTTAGCGGGCGCGGCGCACCTTGTCAAGGCTTTTTCTTTGACAGCGCGAAATTTCTTTATTTCTTCACGCCCGCACGGTCGAGATGCGCCGTGCTGTTGAGGAGCTCGACGGTCGGCCAGCCTTCGCCGCCCGATTCGTAGCGCACGATGCTGACAGCCGTGTTGAACTGGCGGATCGTCCAGACGTAGCGGAGATCGATGTGGAGCGCCGCGCAGAGCAGCGTTCGGAGGATCGCGCCGTGCGCGACGACGGCGATCGTCTGGCCTTCGTGCGCGCGGCAGAGCTCCGCGACGCAGGCCGTCGCGCGCGCTTGGAGGTGCGGGAACGTTTCGCCGTGCGGAATCGCGAGCGTGTCCGGGTGATGGAAGAGATCGTCCACGAGCGCCGGCCACGCTTCGGCGATCGCGGGGATGCTGCAGCCTTCCCAGTCACCGAAAAAGAGCTCGCGCAGGTCTTTGCGCGGCTGGACATCGAGGCCGAAGCGCTCCGCCACGGCACCGGCCGTCGCCATCGCGCGCGAAAGGTCGCTCGAATAGATGGCGTCGATGTGATCCACGGGGAAAAAGCGCGCCAGCGCCGCCGCCTGCTCCACGCCGAGCGGCGTCAGCGCGACGTCCGTCTGCCCCTGGTACTTCCCCGCCACGTTCCATTCCGTCTGGCCGTGGCGGATGTAGATGATTTTGGTCATGATGATGTTCCTTCGTCTAAGATACCCTTTTGTTCTGTTGCGAAAAGTCTCGAGTACGGATGCCTCTCCCTCTGGGAGAGGTGCCGAGCGAATGCGAGGCGGAGCGGGTGTCGAAGGTAGGCTTCGCGGTCCCCCTTCCCCGTAGGGGAAGGCTTTCTGCGCGAGTTACGCTCGGCAACAGGTAGAGACGTCGATGATTTACGAATGGCGTATCTCATCCCTCAGAACCCCGCATAAAGATCTCTCCATGCTTGGAAGAGTCTTTGGTTGTCTTCCAGTCTTCTGACGGCCAGCCGCAGGCAGCCGGGCTCGAGGCCTGGGAAGTTCGCGCAGTCGCGGACGAGGATGCCGCGCTTTTTGAGACCAGTGATGATGCGGCTCGCGTCGTCCGCGCTTTTCAGCCGCACGAAGACGAAGTTCACGCACGGCGGCAGGACGCGGAGGGCGCCTGGGAGCGTCGCGACGGTCTTGGCGAACGCGGGCGCGGCCTCGAGGAGGTAGCGGCGCGTCGTGTCCTGGTATTCGCGGTCAGAGAGCACGGCGACGCCGGCGGCTTGCGCGAGGACGTTGACGTTCCAGACGTCTTTGTGCGCATCGAGCTTGCGGACGAGCGCCGGCAGCGCGATGCCGAAGCCGAGCCGCAGCCCGGGCATGGCGAAAAATTTCGTCAGCGAGCGCACGAGCAGGAGGTGCGGCAATTTGCCCGCGTGCTTTCGCAGCGTGAAGCGCTGCTCGTCCGTGCGGAAGTCGAGGAACGATTCGTCAACGACGAGCGCGCAGCCGATCGCCGTCAGCCGCTCCGAGAGGTGCACGAGCGCGTCCGTCGGGATGAGCGTGCCCGTCGGGTTGTTCGGATTACCGAGCACGACCGCCTCGGCCTGCGTGCGCTCCGCTTCCGCCAGCAGCGCCTCGACGTCGACGGCGAAGCCGCTTTTTTCTTTCAATAAATAATATTCGACATCCGCGCCGGACGCGAGCGCCGCACGCTCGTATTCGGAAAACGATGGCACGGGAATGAGCACACGTTTCGGCCGGTACGTTTCAAAAAATAAATAGAATAATTCCGCCGCGCCGTTGCCGAGGATGAGCGTGTCCTCCGGGGTCTCGTAATGCGCCGCGAGCGCCGCCCGGAGCTCGCGCGCCTCGGGGTCCGGGTAATGGACGACGTCCGCGATGTGGCTCTCGATGGCCGCGAGCGCCGTATGCGGCAGCCCGAGCGGATTGATGTTCGCAGAAAAATCGAGCCACGCCCCGCCTTCTGCGGGCGGTTCATAGACATTCCCGCCGTGGACAAATCGTTTCGCTGTCATAAAAATTTCCACCCTCTCTTATAAATATCAAGGTGTCAAGTAAAGGGCACGCGCCCATAAGCCTCTCCCTCAGGGAGAGGACAGGCGCGGAGCGAAGCGCAGCGCCAGGAGCGGGTCGCCTGTAGTGCGTTACAATAAGCACATAATAACTAATCGCCGGTGCGCGCACGTCAAAAACGCCACCCTCCTAAGAGCCATTGTGCCTGGGGTACATGCAAAAGCACCCAAAAGAAGAATAGCACGCACGTCTCCGTCACTTTCTCCGTCGCGCCGTACACATCGCCCGTCAGCCCGCCGAGCTTCCCTGCCGCCCAGCGATCGAACATCCATGCGCCGCCGAGCGCGCACACGAGCACGATGAGCGCCCCTGCCCCCCATGGCGCGGCGACGGCAGCGGCGACGACGATGGCCGAAAGCGCTGCCCCGCGCCCGGCGAGGTCGTGGAACATCTTGCCGATGCCCTCGGGGCGCGCGTACGGGAAGCACGCGACGGCGAGCACCATGGCCGCGCGGCCGATGACGGGCGCGAGGAAAACGGCGATGAGCAAGATCGTCGGCGCCTGCCCGAGGTCGAGCACGAGCGCGAAGTCCAAGAGCAACGAGCAGCCGAACGCCACGACGCCGAACGAGCCGACGCGGCTGTCCTTCATGATCTCCAGCATCCGCGCCCGCTCGCGCCCCGAAAACAGGCCGTCCGCCGCATCCATGAAGCCGTCGCAGTGGATGCCGCCCGTGAGCACGATGGGCAGCAGCACGAGCACGGCCGCCGTCAGATACGACGGCCCGACGAAGTTCACGAAACACAGCCCGACGAGGAAAGAAAGCACGCCTAGCACGAGCCCGACGAGCGGAAAACAGCGCACGGAGCGGCCGAAGTCCTCGATTGTGAGATTGTCCTGCCGCACGACGTGGATGCGGGTGAGGAATTGCAAGGCGGTGAGAAAAGAACGCAAAGGAGTGCCTCCGAATCTGGAAGAAGATGTCAGTACCCCATGACCTGGAACACGAGGTACAAGACGATGAGGAACAAGATCGTCGCCGTGTACATCATGCGGATGGATTCCATGATCTGCGGCGGGGCGAGCGGCCGCAGCGGCTCGCCCATGTAGGCGCGGAACGTCTTGCGGCCAAAGTACGTATTGTAGCCGCCGAGGCGAATGTGGAGCGCGCCGGCCATTGGGGCTTCGCAGCAGCCGCCGTTCGGGCTCGGGTGCTTCGCCGCGTCGCGGCGCAGCATGCGGAGCGCGTTGCGCACGTCAAAGCCGAGGAAGCCGGCGCTCGCGAGGAACAAGAGCCCCGTGATGCGCGCAGGAATCCAGCCGAGCACGTCGTCGAGGCGCGCGGCGGCGCGGCCGAAGTAGAGATATTTGTCGTTCTTGTAGCCGATCATCGAGTCCATCGTGTTCGCCGCGCGGTAAAACACGGCGAGCGGCACGCCGCCGATGGCGAAGAAGAAGAGCGGCGCAATGATGCCGTCGTTCGTGTTCTCGGCGATCGTTTCGACCGTCGCGCGCGTGATTTCGCCGGCGTCGAGCTCCTTCGTCTCGCGGCCGACGATCCAGCCGACTTTCTCCCGTGCGCCCGCGAGGTCATCGCGCATCAAGAGGCCGTAGATGCCCTTCCCCGCGCTCGCAAGCGACTTCGGCGAGATCGTGAACGATAAAAGCAGCCCGGACACGAGCTCCGCCGCCCACGGGAACGGCAGATGATACGACGCCATGACGATGGCGGCCGCGGCTTCATAGGAAACCAGCAGCACGAGCAGCACCAGGATTGCGCCCGAGACAAACTTCCGCCCGTCACTGTCCGCCGCGCGGTAGAAAAAACGCTCGCACAGGGAAATTAATTTGCCAATCAATACGACTGGATGAATACGTGTGTTCGGATCGCCAATAATGCAATCAAAGAGGAAAGCAACGATACCAACGTTCATGGGTTCGCCTCTGACTCTGACTTATCACGCCCGATAGGTATAAGACATCCGCTGCGCCATACACCCGCACACACCCACCACCGCTTCGCGGTCCCCCTCCCTCGGGGAGGGAGGCTGTAGGTTGTGAGCCTTTCATGCTTCTTCATTCGTTTTGCAATAACTCCTTCATCGTGTCGACGGGCCCGTCGTCGTGCCATTCCTTGCACTCCGCTGCCGCCGTTTTCATGATGGCGCAGAGCTGTTTCATGTCGAGCGCGTTCCGCACCGTCTCTGCAAGCCGGTCGTAGGCACGTTCTTTTTCGCGGCGGCGGTTGCGCTGGATGGGGAGCTCCGGGAGACCTTTTTTGTGGCGCAGGACGTTGAGGAACTGGCGGCGGAAACCGTCGTGGTCGAACAGGCCATGGATATATGTGCCGAAGCATTGGCCGTCGTCCCTGAGCGCGCCATCCCAGACGTTCACGCGCTCCGCGCCCTGCCACGTGATGTGGAACGGATGGCGCACGGGCACCGTGAAGTCCGTGCGGCCCATGTGGATCTCGTAGCCCGGGAGGCCTTTCGCGCAGAGCGCGCCGTCCAGGAACTCGAGCGCCGGGCAGTCAGCTTTCACCTGCACCGTGCGCTTCTCGGCGGCGAACGTCGTGACCATCGGCAGGTAGGCGAGGCCGCGCACGCGGTCATTCGCGGACTCCGTGTGGAGCGGGTCGCGGACCTCCTCGCCCATCATCTGGTAGCCGCCGCAGATGCCGATGAGCGGCGTGCCGCCGGCGACGGCTTCGGCGATCGCGCCTTCGAGGCCGTGGCGGCGGAGGTGCAAGAGGTCCTCCGTCGTGTTCTTCGAGCCCGGGAGCAGGATCGCGTCGGGCTTCGCCGCGCGCAGCTCCGCGACGGTCTTCACGTAGACGACTTGGGCGTCCGGCTCGTCCGCGAGCGCTTCGAAATCCGTGAAGTTCGAGATTTTCGGCGTCTCGATGACGGCGAGCGTAAGCTCTTTTTTCACGTCGGACGCGGCCTCTTTTTCCTCGAGCGAGACGGAGTCCTCGTCATCGATGCCGAGGTCGTCGATGTGCGGCACGATGCCGAGCACGGGCTTGCCCGTCTTTTTCTCGAGAAAATCCACGGCTGGCTGCAGCAGCGTCACGTCGCCGCGGAACTTGTTGATGACGAGGCCGCGCACGAGCGCGCGCTCCTCCGGCGTCAAGAGTTCCAGCGTGCCGACGAGCGCCGCGAGCGAGCCGCCGCGGTCGATGTCGGCGATGAGCAGCACGGGCGCGTGCAGGTAGCGCGCGACGCGCATGTTCACGATGTCGTCGGCCTTCAGATTGATCTCGGCCGGGCTGCCCGCGCCCTCGATGACGATCGTGTCGTACTGCGTGGCGAGGCGGCCGAGCGCGGCCGTGACGTTCTGCCAGAGCTCGACGGACTTGCCCTTGTGGTATTCCTTCGCCGAGAGATTGCCGATCGGCCGGCCGTCGACGACGACCTGCGAGCAGGCGTTCCCCGTCGGCTTGAGGAGCACCGGATTCATGTCGACCGCCGGCGCCAGCCCCGCCGCCTCGGCCTGCGCGACCTGCGCGCGCCCCATCTCGAGACCGTCCTTCGTCACGTACGAATTCAGCGCCATGTTCTGCGCCTTGAACGGCACGACGCGCCGCCCCCACTGGTGGAAAATCCGGCACAGCGCCGTCGCGAGGATGCTCTTCCCCACATGCGAGCTCGTGCCCATGAGCATCACCGTCTGGGGACGAGCAACCATCGTTTTGTTCTCGTCGTTCGAAATGTCTTCTGTCATGTGTTCCTCCAAATGGCCTTCGCCGTTACAGTCCAGCGAAACCTTACGGCGTACCTTCGCCACACCCCCTGCCACTTCGTGGCCCTCCCCCCTCGGAGAGGGGGGCAGAGATTTGAGAGGCAAGTTTTTTGATATCGACGGGGATGCCGCTGACCGTGAGGTAGACGACCTCCGCCGCTGCCGCGACCTGCTGGTTCACGAGGCCGGCGATGTCGCGGTAGAGGCGGGCGAGCTTGTTCTCCGGCACGATGCCCGCGCCGACTTCGTTCGTCACGAAGACGCATGTCATGCCGCTCTCTTCCGCCGCCGCGATCAGGCGGTCGGCTGCGCCCTGCGCGAGCTCGTAGACGCGCGCCTCGTCGGCGAGCTCGTCCTCCGTCAGCGAGCAAAGGAGGTTGCTGAAGTACACCGTCAAACAGTCGAACAGCAGCGCATCATGCGCCTCCGCCGCCTGCCGGATCGCGCCCTCGGCCGCGAACGGCGCCTCATACGTCGTCCACGCCGCCGGCCGGCGCTTTTTGTGCAAGGCAACGCGATAGCGCATTTCCTCGTCAAGAATCTGCGCCGTCGCGACATACGCAATCCGCTGCCCGTGCGCCGCGACGAACCGCTCCGCAAACGCCGACTTCCCGCTCCTGGCGCCGCCGGTGACGAGGATGATGTGGGAATGATTGTGAGACATATCTATCTCCTATACCGTAACTTTCTATTGCCAATCGCGACTCATACAGCAGCCTCTCCCTCCGGGAAAAGCAGACACACGGCGCTTTAGCGCCGATGTGGTCGCTTTATCCTTTAGGTCGAGGGGGACCGCGAAGCGGTGGAGCGGGTGTCGGAGGTAGGGCATAGCTATGTGCAGGATTGTAATGTCGAAGGATGGCAATAACTGAAAATTTCCTTCGCCGTTACAGTCCTGCGAATTGTTATGTCCTACCTTCGCCACCCTTTCCACCGCTAACGCGGTCCCCCTTCCCCGTAGGGGAAGGCTTTCGTACGCGCTCTTACGGTCTATCGTTTTTCTCGATACACCTTACATGCCCGTACAAACCGTTCCGCCGCCCCAGGACACCCGGCAAAATGAATATGCAAGTAGCTCCCGAGCACATTCTTGTACCTCTGCCCCGCGCCATACGTCGCGCCATTCCGCAGTTTCGTGAACATGAATGGGCGGCTCGGCGGATCGGCGTCCGCCGTTTCCGCTGCCACCCCCGACTCTGCGGGCGAATCCTTCGCGGTCGTCGGGGGCGTCTCCGCCGCTTCTTCCTGCGAAAAATGGAATTCGTGCCCCCGCAGCTCCGTCCCCGCCGCGCCGAGGACCGTGTCCTCGTTCATCCGCGCCGTCACGTAGCCGACCATCTGCAGCCGCTTCGTCATGACCGCGCGCCCCAGGAAGACGCCGCACATCGCATGCGCCTTGCCGCCGAAATCGACGAGCTCCGTCATGAGGTACATGTACCCGCCGCACTCCGCGTAGATCGGGAGGCCGGCCGCGGCTGCCGCGCGGATGCTCGCGCGCATGGATGTATTTGCTGCCAATTTTTCTGCGAACATCTCCGGGAAGCCGCCGCCCAGCAGCACGCCCGCGATGCCGTCAGGAAGTGTTTCATCGTCAAGCGGCGAAAATGGCACGAGCTCCGCTCCAAGGCGCTCGAGCACGGCGAGGCTCGTCGGGTAGTAGAAGGAAAACGCTGCGTCCTGGGCGACGGCGATACGGAGAGAGCATTCTGAAAGGCTCCCCCTTCGGGGGAGCTGGCGCGCGCAGCGCGACTGAGAGGGTGGCGAAGGTAGGTCGTGACTCGATACTGCTAAATTTTCATCGAAGAAAGTACTCTGGCATTCTCTTCGACGTGAATTTTCTGCGTTTCGCACTGCCGTACCTTCGCCACACCCCCCACCGCTTCGCGGTCCGCCCCCCCAGCCGCTAGGGCAAAAGCGATCGCATCGGCGCTGAAGCGCCGTGCGCCTGCTTTTCGGAGAGGGGGGCTGAAGTTTGAGCGCCCCGGTTGATTTCGCAAGTTCTACAATTTTCGCGACTGCGACCTGTGCGAGGGCGGCCTCGCCCATCTTTTTCACCGTCTCCGTCGCTGCGGCTTCCGTCGTCGGCGTGAGGCCGAGGTGGCGTTCCGAGAGGTGCAGGCCGTCGTCGCGATGCACGGCGCCGTAGACGGGCATGCCGATGGCGTCCATCGCCGCGCGGATCATCTCTTCGTGCGTTGCCGAGCCGAGGCGGTTCAGCAGGACGCCTGCGATGTTGACGTCCGGGTCGAACGCGCGGAAGCCGAGCGCGATGGCCGCCGCGCTCGCGCCCATGGACTTGCAGTCGATGGCGAGCAGCACGGGCGCATCGAGGAGCTTCGCGATTTCCGCCGTCGAGCTCACGCCCTGTCGCCCGCCGTCGTAGAGCCCCATGACGCCCTCGATGACCGCGATGTCGGCGTCGCCAAAGCTTTCTGCGAACAGCGCTGGCAGCCGCTTCTCCCCGACGAGCCACGTGTCGAGGTTGTGCGCCGGCCGCCCGCTCGCGAGCCGGTGAAAGCCCGGGTCGATGTAATCGGGGCCGACCTTGTACGACTGCACGCGGAGGCCGCGTTCTTTCAGCGCCGCCAGCAGCCCCGTCACGAGCGTCGTCTTCCCGCTGCCGCTCTGCGTCCCGGCAATCACGACTCTAGGAATGTTGTTCCTCATTCCACATCCCCTTCTTTTTTATTGCGACCGTAACTCGTAAAGAAGCCTCTCCCTCAGGGAGAGGACAGGCGCGGAACGTAGTGCAGCGCCAGGAGCGGGTCGCTTGTAGGCCATATGAGCAAGCAAGCCGTTTGATGTCGCCGGTGCGCGCACACGCCCCCAAACGTCACTTTCACATTCGCACCCGCGGAAGATTTGTCTTACGAAATCTTCCGCCCTACAGGGGACCCTCTCCACCGCTAACGCGGTCCCCCTCTACCTAAAGGATAAAGCGACCGCATCGGCGCTAAAGCGCCGTGCGTCTGCTTTTCCCTGAGGGAGAGGCTGCCAAGGTTCACACCCGCTCATCATCAATATCATACATGAGCGCATTGATCACCGCCGCAGCAATGGGGCTGCCGCCTTTCGTCCCCTCGACGGTGATGTACGGCACGCGCGTGTTCTGCCGCAGCGCCTCTTTCGAGTCCGCCGCGCCGACGAAGCCGACGGGGATGCCGACGATGCACGCTGGGCGCACGTTTTCCTCCTCCGCGAGCCGCAGCACTTCGTAGAGCGCCGTCGGCGCGTTGCCGATGGCGACGATGCTGCCGTTGAGCTCCGCGCCGAACGAGCGCATGGCGGCCATCGAGCGCGTAATGCCCTGCGCCTTCGCCGCCGCCGCGATCTCCGGGTCGGCGATGCGGCAATGCACGGTGCCGCCGAACGCCTTCAGCTTCCTTTTATTGATGCCCGTCCGCACCATCTCGACATCCGTGTAGATGTCCGCGCCAGCCCGGAGCGCCCGCTGCGCCGCCCGGATGGCGTCCGGGTGGATATGGATGAGCGGTGCGTACTCCACGTCGCCCGCGGCATGGATCATGCGCGAGTACACTTTCGTCTCGACCGCGCTGAGATGCAGCCCCGCCAGATGCGGCGCGATGATCTCCATGCTGCGGTGCTCGATTTCCATCGGTTTCTTTATGTAGTCCATCGAAGTTCCTCCTGTTGCCGAACGTCTCTCCCATAGCAGCCTTCCCCTACGGGGAAGGTGGCGCCCGAAGGGCGACGGAAAGGGTGTCGAAGGTAGGCCATAACTGATTCGTCAAAAATGATCATCGAAGGGATAAAAAACGTTCCACCTCTTCAGACGTCCGCGCGACCCTCGGATAATCCAGTTTCGGCCGGTCGATGACGACGACGTCGAGCCCGAGCTCGGCTGCCGCTGCGAGCTTCGTATCCGTGCCGCCGACGCTGCCGCTGTTCTTCGTCACGACGACGTCCGCGCCGTAGCGCAAAAACAGCTCGCGGTTCAGCGCCGTCGAAAACGGGCCCTGTAGCGCAACAATCTGCCCCGGCGCGATGCCAAGCGCGATGCATTCCGCGATCACTTCCGGCGTCGGCAGGACGCGCGCGATGAGCGTTTTTTCTGCGAGCGCCGGCGCGGTCGCGAACGCTTTCAAGTTGCGCGAGCCCGTCGTAAGGAAAATCACGTCGCCGCATTGCGCTGCCGTTTCCGCCGCTTCGTCGTAGCTGTGCACGACGTGCAGCTTTTCCGCAGCGAGCCCCTGAGACGTCAATTCCGTCAGGTCGCGCTCGTACCGCACATACGGCAGGCCGAGCGCCTTGGCCGCCGCCATCGCGTTCTGCGAGACGTTCACGGCGTACGGGTGGCTCGCGTCGACGATGGCCGCAATGGCGTGGTCGCGGGCGTACGCGACGAACGCCGCCTCATCGAGCGGCTCGTCGTTGATGACGAGGTCGTGCCCTGCCGTCTCGGCCGCCGCGAGCAGCTCCGCGCCGTAGCGGCTGACGACGGACGCCGTGACAGAAAAGCCATGGGCAAGCAGCGCCGCGACGAGCGCCCGCCCGTCCGCCGTCCCGGCGAAGACGAAGATGCGGCCGCTATCCGCGCACTGCGCGTTTTCGCTGACCGCCGGCGTCACGCCGTCCGCGTTTTGCAGCTCACTCGCGTCCGCGCTCACAGCCCTGCCTCTTTGTTGCCGTAGCCGCGTGGCGTGATCATCCAGCCCTCTTTGACGTACGTCTGCGAGTTGCCGATGACGACGAGCGAGAACATGTTGATGTCCTCTTTCGTGAAGTCCGCGAGCGTCGAAAGAACCTTCTTTTCGTCCGGCCGCGTCGCCGCCGTCACGATGCCGACGGGCGTCGCAGGATCGCGGTATTTCAAGAGGATTTCGCGCACGCGCTCGATGTTTTCCACGCGCTTCTTGCTCTTCGGATTGTAGAGCGCGAGCACGAAGTCGCCCTGCCCGGCCATGTCGACGCGCCGCTCGATGAGCTCCCACGGCGTCAGGAGGTTCGACAGGCTGATGACGGCGAAATCGTGCATGAGCGGCGCGCCGAGCACGGACGCCGCCGCGTTGACGGCCGAGACGCCCGCGATCGTGCCGCCATAGCCCGGGCGTTGTTCTTTCGGACGTTGCAGGACGAGCTCGAGCACGAGCCCCGCCATGCCGTAGACGCCCGCGTCGCCGCTCGAGACGACGACCGTCTCGGCGCCCTCGGCCGCCCGCGCGACCGCCATGCGGCAGCGGTCGATCTCCTGCATCATGCCCGTGCCGATGACTTCCTTGCCCGCGAGCAAAGGCTCGACGAGCTTGATGTACGTGTGATAGCCCGCGACGACCTGCGCACGCTCGATTGCCTTGCGCGCGCGCGGCGTCATGTCTTCCAGATTGCCCGGTCCGATACCGATGACCGTGATGTTTGCCATACGAGTGCCACCGTCACTTTCTCATATTTCGTCTTGCCGACGGCGATGCGGCTCGCGCGGCCCGCCTCCGCGAGCGCGGCGGCCTCCGCGACGTTCCCCACGCCGATCGTCTGTTTCACAAAGGAAGATTCGCGCAGGCCATACGTCTCGATGACCTCCGCGAGCGTTTCGTTACTGAAAAAATTGATTGGAACGCCGAGCGCGTCCGCCGCCGACAAAAGGCCGGCCTCGTCGCGCTTGACGACCGTCGACGCGAGCGCCGCAATGGCCTCCTGCGGCACGCCGATGCGCGCTGCCGCATCCGCGAGCGCCGCCAAAACTTCAGCCTCAGGCGTATTCCGCCGGCAGCCAACACCCGCCACGAGCCGCATTGGCCGCAAAAACAGCCCGCCGCGCCGCTGATGCGCAGGAAAGCGCGCGGGGTCGTGCGTGAGGACGACGTCCACCGCCGCCGAAGCGCCCGTAGCGACCGACCGTTCTGCCGTTTCTGTCCGAACGTTCGTCATTTCCGTCACATCGGACGCAACAACCGCCGCGCCGCCCGCCGCCAGCCGTTCGCGATAAAATGCCGCGAGCGGCAGCGATGCGTCGACGACATAGCGTACGCGCGCGCCATCGAGCAGCGCGCGGTTCACGTTCAAAATCGCCCCGTGCGGCCACGGCATCAGGCCGAGCTGCGCCGCCACCGCATCGGGAGCGGCCAGCCCCTCGACATCCGTCGCCGTCGTGATGACAGGGTCTGCGCCGAGCGCCGCCGCGAGCTGGCGCGCGAGCGCATTCGCCCCGCCGACATGGCCGGAGAGCAGCGAGATGACGTGCCGCGCCTGTTCATCCAGCACGACGACGGCAGGGTCGGCGAGCTTGTCACGCACGAGCGGCGCGATGCTCCGCACGACGATGCCCGCCGCCATGATGAAGACGAGCGCATCATACTGCGCGAAAATCTCCGCCGTCACCTGCGCGATGCGGCCGAACGTCCGCATGCCGCCATTTTCTGCAGCCGCGCCGTCCGACGCATGCACGCCGTCCGTCGACACTTCGCCCGCCGCATCTGCCTGCGCCGCAACGCGCCGCGACACGAACACGTCTGCGTCCACGAGCGCCGCCCGCACGCGCCGCGCCGTCCGCGCGCCCTGCGCCGTCAGCGCAAGGATGGCCGTCCTCATTTGCCCGCGTCTGCCGCCGGCGCGCTCGCCTGCCGATAGCCGTGCGAGAACTCCGGCGCGTAGAGGCGCGACAGGTCATAGTCCGCGTCGAGGCAGCGTGACACGACGATCATCGCCTGCCGCGTGATGCCCGCCGCCCGCACCTTTTCCGCGATGTCCGCGAGCGTGCCGCGCACGATCTGCTCGTCCGGCCACGATGCGCGCTGCACGACGGCGATGGGCGTCGCCTTTTCGTAGCCGCCCGCGATGAGCTCTTTTGCCACCTCATCGATCATCGAGACCGAGAGGTAGATGCACATCGTCGCGCCATGCTGCGCGAGGCTCTGCAGCCGCTCCGGCTCCGGCACCGGCGTGCGGCCCGCGCCGCGCGTGATGATGAGCGTCTGGCTGATGCCCGGCAGCGTGTACTCTTGTTTGAGCGCCGCCGCCGCCGCGAAGCACGAGCTCACGCCCGGCGTCACATCGTAAGAGATGCCCTTTTTGCGCCACGCATCCATCTGCTCCTGGATTGCGCCATAGACCGCAGGATCCCCTGTGTGCAGCCGCACCGTCGTCAGACCCTTGGCCTCGGCCGCGTCGACGACCGCGAGCACATCATCGAGCGTCATGCCGGCCGAGTCATGGATTTCCGCACCCTCTTTGCAGAGATCGAGGAGCGCCGGATTCACGAGCGAGCCCGCGTAAATGACGACATCCGCCTCCGCGAGCAGCCGCGCGCCCTTGCGCGTGATGAGCTCCGGATCTCCCGGCCCCGCGCCAACGATATGAACCATGGAAATGCCCCCTTCGCATCGTTTCGAATCATTCCTTTTGGCTATGCCCATTATACAAAGAAAGCGGCAGGTTGTCCACCTGCCGCCGCGATTTGTCAAAAACGACCGTCCGTTGCAACTTCTGCGCTCGCGCCGCCTCAGCGCCGCGTCGCCGTCACGATGTAGATCGGGTTCTCCGCCTGCGCCATGTCATACGGGCCGACGTGGCGCAGGCGGTTCACCTGCAGCTGCACCGTCTCGTATGCGTAGCCGTCTTTGTGCGCGCTCAGCCATGCGAGCGCCGCCGCGAGCGTCTGCACCGTGATGAAATTCAGCACGATGCGCCCGCCGTCCTTGAGCTTTGTATCCATGAGGTCGAGGATCTCCGCGAGATGCGAGCCGCTGCCGCCGACGAGCGCCGCGTCGCACGGCGGGAGGTCCGCCATGCCATCGGGCGCCTCGGCCGCGACGACCGTCACGCGTTCCGAGACGTCGAAACGCTCCGCATTCGCGCGGATGAGCGCCACCGCTTCCTTTTTCCGCTCGATGGCATAGACACGCCCGCGCACCGCCTGCTGCGCCGCCTCGATCGTGAGGCTGCCCGTCCCCGCGCCGACATCGTACACGACCGCATCCTCCGCGATCCGCGCATCCGCGATCGTCACGATCCGCACCTCGCGCTTCGTCATCGGCACATCGCCGCGCAAAAATTCCTCATCGGAAATGCCTAGCATGGTCTCGCTCCTTTGCATCGCAACAGATGAAACGTCACCCTTCGACAACAACAACACAGCTCCCGACCGGCGCGTGCTTCATCGCCGCAGCGAGCGTCATCGTCTCAATGGTTTCGTCGTCATACGACAGCCGCGCGCAAATGGAAAAACGCGCATCCTCCGGCCAGTCGTAGAAATGCAGCATCGTCGCAACATACTGGGAGTCCTGCCGTTCGTCCGTCAAAAAACCGACTTTCCGCCCTGGACGATACGCAAGGTCTTTCGCCTCCGGCACGCGCCCGTGAAAGCTCAAGAGCTCCGCATCATGCCACGGCAGCGCCAGCCGCGCGAAGGCGAACTGGATGGCGCTGATACCCGGGATGACGTCGATGAGCTCTTCCGGGAACGTCCGCCGCAGCGCATCGAGGAGCGAAAAATATCCCGGGTCGCCCGACACCATCACGACGACGTCCGAGAACGCGAGATGCGTGCGGATGAACGCCAGCACGCCGTCGATGTCCCGCGTCACCGCGCAGAGCGCCTGCCCGTCCGCCGCCTCGCGCTGTTTTGCTTTCCGCGCCTGCGTCACCGTCCGCTCTGACGGCGGGTCGACGCACGCGATGCCCTCCGCCCGCAGCACGGCTTCCGCGCCGCCGCGCGCGAACTGTGCGAGCGCCCGCCGCCCGCCGACGAGCACGCGCGCCTCCGCGATCGCCTGCCGCGCCGCCGGCACCATGTAGTCGGGATTCCCCGGCCCGATGCCCGCGACGATGATGCGGTGCGGCTCCCGCTCCTGCGGATTCACCGCCAGACATGCCTCTTTCATCACGCCATTTCCTCCCTCAAAGCGACCAGTCGAGCCGCCCTCCGATCTCCTTTGCCGCGTCATCCATGCCGAGCACGCGCCCGTCATATGCGAGCAGCACCGTCCCGACGCGGAGCTTGCCGAACACATGGCGCTCGCTTCGGACACTCGCCCGCGCCGCGAGCACGTCGTACACCCGCGAGAGACCCGCCTCGTCGATGACCGCGAGCGCATCCTCCGCCGTGTTCGCCGCGAGGATCGCCCGCACGCCGTCGCTGCAGAGCCCCTCGGCCGCCGCGTACGCCGCCATCGTCTCGAGCCGCGCGTCCGCGATGCGGTTGTGCGTGTAAAAATTCCCCGCCGCGACCTTCACGAGCTTGCCGACGTGCCCGTAAAGCAGGACGCTCCGCGCCCCGCGCTCCGCCGCCGCATCGAGCAAAAAGCCGATGAAATTGCTCGTCTGCACGAACGCCGCGCGCGGCAGGCCGACTTTCAATGCGAGATTCTCGCCAATCTTCCCCGGCACGAACACGAGGTCGCGATACCCCGCCGCCAGCGCCACATCGATCTGCGGCACGAGCGAATTCTTGAAGCCCTCCTCCGACATCGGCCGCAGCACGCCCGTCGACCCGATGACGGAAATGCCGCCCACGACGCCGAGCATCGGATTCAGCGTCTGCTGCGCGAGCTCCACGCCCGCCGGGATTGCGATTGTCACAATGAAATCAAGCCGCTTCATGAGCTGCGCCCAACGTGCTTCTTCTGCCGCCTTCGCATCGGTCGAGCCAAACGCGCCCGCAACCGATGCTTCCTTGTGCGCCGTTCCTGCATCGTCCATGTCGATGCCGAGCTCCCGCGCCAGCACGCGCGCGATCAGCCGCCGCGGCCCCGGATTGATCGACGGCTCGCCGACCGGCACCTGGAGGCCCGCCTTCGTCACGCGCCCGACGCCGCGCCCCGCGCGGAACACCAAGCCGCTGCCCGCCGCGCCGCATTCGAGCGTCGTGAACACCGAGCACCCGTTCGTGATGTCCGGATCGTCGCCCGAAAACTTCACGACCTCCGCCACCGCGCCGCCGCCATCTTCCGTGCGATGCACATCCTTTACCGGGATCGTCAGCAGCGTCCCATCGAGCGCCTCCACCTCGACCGCCGCACAGCCCTCGCCGCGCAAGCATCGGAGCGCCGCCAAAGCGCCGGCAGCGGCACAAGCCCCCGTCGTGTAGCCGCCGCGAAGTTGGTTGGACATTCAGGGATACCACCTTTCAAGAAAGACGTTTCTTCCGTTGCCGAGCGTAGCACAGTGAACAGCCTCTCCCTACGGGAGAGGGGGACCGCGAAGCGGTGGAGCGGGTGGCGAAGGTAGGGCGTTCCGACACCCTTTCCACCGCTAACGCGGTCCCCCTTCCCCGAAGGGGAAGGCTGCTGTATGTGCTACGCTCGCAACAGATGTGAGGTCAAGCGAATCAGCTGCTCCGCCCGACCACGCACAAACGGCCACCTTCGCGGGCGAACCACCCTTACTCCGTCAACTGCCGATTCAGGAAATCCCTACCGAACACGGTCAGCGTATAATACAGTCCAATCAAAAACGGAATATACTCGGCAATCAATCTCCAGCACACGGCGATGATGCCGACCGTCCCGGCCGGCACGGTGTTCGAGAACAGCAGCACGAACCCGCCCTCGGCGACGCCGCTGCCGCCAGGCGTCGGCATGAAATACAAGAGCATGTTCAGGAAAATCATGCGCCCCATGACGCTCGTCCAGTCCGCGTCGTACACGCCGAGGCCGAGCAGCAGGCACGGCACGATCGCGTAGATGCAGAGGAGGTTCAGCCCCGACTCGACGAAGACGAGGAGCATCGCGCGCGGCGATTTCAGCAGCAGCGAGATCGCGCTCTTCGTGTCGCGGTAGAACGCGAAGATCTTCCGCCGCTTCCCCACGGAGAATTTCCGCGTCAGCCAGACGACGATGACGTCGAGGAAGCCTTTCCGCGCGCCCCAGACGATGAAGAGGATGCCGAAGAACGCCGCGAGCGTGATGACCATGAGCGTCGTGTTCGAGATGCCCGGCACGATGCCGTGGTCGTGGAGCAAAATGAGCGGCATGCAGCACGCGAGGAAAAAAATCGATAAGAGCGTCCGCACGATGACAAGCACGGCCGCCTTCCCCGTCGGCACGCCGGCGTGGCGCAGGAACATCAGCTGCGCGACCGCGCCGCCCGTCGCGCCCGGCGTCAGGAGCGCGAGGAAATAATTGCCGAAGATGACCTGCACGGCCTCGTAGAGCGTGATGTGCTCGTTCGAAATCTTCACGAGGTGCATGAGGCGGCTGCCGTCAAAAAACAGCCCGAGCGCCACGGCGAAAATGGCGAGCGCGATCGACCACCATTGGAACGCGCCGAGATTCCGCAGCGTGTGAATGTCGACCGTCGAATAAATGACGACGCCTGAGATCACGAGCACGAGCGCGATGAGGAACACGAAGCGCTTGTAAAATTTATTCATCGGTCCGGCTCCTCTCAAAACGTATCATGGGCAGACGGTCTCTTCATGTGCGGCGAATGCGTTGTGGTTGTGGATGGATTCAAAATTCTCGCAGGCGACGGAGAACCATGCGATGCCATCGAGGCGGCGCAGCGCGAGCACGTTGTCGCGCAGGATGTCCTCGACGAATTTCGGATGGTCGTACGCCTGCTCCGTCACGTATTTTTCATCGACGCGCTTGAGGAGCGGGTAAATCGGCGCCGACCCGTTCGCCTCGACGAGCGCTGCGAGGTCCTCGATGAGGATGCAGTCGTGGCCTTCGCCAAAGCGCACGCGCACGCGGCAGACCGAGCGCTGGTTGTGCGCGCCGTAGTCGGAGATTTCCTTCGAGCACGGGCAGAGCGACGTGAACGGTACGTCGACGCCGAGCGTGAACGCCAGCGGCTCGCCCGCGCGCTTCCGCCCCGTGAACGAGCAGTCGAGGTCAAGGAGCGACCGCCCGCCGCTCACGGGCGCCGTCTTTTCGACGAAATATTTGAACGCCAGCGTGACCTCGGCCGCCTGCGCGTCGAGTTTCGCGAGCGCCTCGCTGAGCATCGCGTCCATCTCCGGCTCCGCGATGGGCTGTTTGCTCCACGGCAGCAAAATTTCCTGGAAGCGCGACATATGCGTCCCCTTGAATGCCGCCGGCAGCTCGACCGTGAATTGGATGCGCGCGAGCACCGACTGGTAGCCGCCGTCCTTCGTCTTGATGAGGAACGGCAGGTGCGCGTCCCGGATGCCGACGTGCTGGATGGCAATCCCGCGCGCGTCCGCCTGGCTTTGGACGTCGCGCATCAGATGTCCCTCGTCACGTACTCGATCGGGTCTTCGTAGCCCGCCTCTTTGAATCCCTGCAGCCGCAGCTTGCAGCTGTCGCACGTGCCGCACGCCTTTTCGCCGCCGTTGTAGCAGCTGTGCGTGAACTGGTACGGCGCACCGAGCTCCATGCCGAGCTTGACGATGTCCGATTTCGACAAATATTGCAGTGGCGTCTCGATCGTAATCCTCTTGCCTTCGACCGCCGTCGCCGTCGTCGCATAGTTCGCGAGCTCCTGGAAGCGCTGGATGAACTCCGGGCGGCAGTCCGGGTAGCCGGAGTAATCGACGGAATTGACGCCGATGTAGACATGGCTCGCGCCGACGACCTCCGCATAGCCCATGGCGTAGGAGAGGAAGATCATGTTGCGCGCCGGCACATACGTGTCCGGCACCGTCGTGCGATGGACGTCGCCCTCCGGCACGGCGATGCTTTCGTCCGTCAGCGCCGACCCGCCGATCGCGTCCATGTTCGTCTCGATGATGAGATGGCGCACGGCATGATAAAACGCCGCAATCTTCTTCGCGCCCTCGAGCTCGATGCTGTGGCGCTGGTGATAGTTGAAACTGATCGGATACAGCGCATAGCCCTTGCTCTTCGCCACGGCCATGCACGTGCAAGAATCCAGCCCGCCCGAGAGGAGGACGACGGCTTTTTCGGTGGTGTTGCTCATGAAATTTGTACCTCATTATAAAAACGTAACAACTATTGCCAAAAGTAACTCATTGAGCTGCCTCTCCCCCTAGGGAGAGGTGCCGAGCGAATGCGAGGCGGAGAGGGTGGCGAAGGTAGGCCGTTACTACATGCAGGATTGTTATGGCGAAGGATGGCAATAAGTTCAAGATTCCTTCGCCATCACAATCGTGCGAAATAGCAACTCCCTACCTTCGCCACCCTTTCCACCGCTCACGCGGTCCCCCTTCCCCGTAGGGGAAGGCTTCTGGGTCATGCTTACTCCTCCGCCTCTTCCCCGCACGCGTGTTCCTGCTCGGCCTCTCTCAGCGCCTGGATCGCCGCTTTCGCGTCCTTCGCGCCGAAGATGTAGCTGCCTGCGACGAGGATGCTCGCGCCGGCGCTCGTCACGAGGGCCGTCGTCTCCGGGTTGATGCCGCCGTCGACCTCGATGGGGCAGTCGTAGCCGAAGTCCGCGATCTCGTGCGCGAGCATGTGGATCTTGTCGAGCGTCGACGCGATGAATTCCTGCCCGCCGAAGCCCGGGTTCACCGTCATGACGAGCACCATGTCGACATCCTGGACGAGCTCTTCAATGCTCGCAAGCGACGTGCCCGGGTCGATGGCGATGCCAGCGCGGCAGCCGGCCGCATGGATCTCCTGGATCAGGCGGTGCGGATGCTTCGCGGCCTCGACGTGGAACGTGATGATGTCCGCGCCCGCTGCGGCGAACGCCTGCACCTGCGTCTCCGGATGCTCGACCATCAGGTGCACGTCGAACGTCGCCTTCGTCACCTTGCGGATGGCCTTCACGACCGGCGAGCCGAGCGTGATGTTCGGGACGAACGTTCCGTCCATCACGTCGATGTGGATGTAGTCCGCCCCCGCCGCGACGACGCGCTCGATCTCTGCGCCGAGCTTGCTGAAATCAGCGGAAAGGATGGATGGAGCAACTTTGATCATCGAAATTCCTTCTTTCTCATACGTCTTGACTCCCTCAGTCAGCTTCGCTGACAGCTCCCTCTAAGAGGGATCCGGAGTTTGATTGACCGACTGAATCTATCTGCGAAATATCATTGCTGTGTCTCAATACTTCTTGCGTCTCGCCGCCGCCTCGCGGATCTCTTCGAGAATCGTGAGATACGCGTCGTAGCGTTCCTGCCGGATGAAGCCTTTCGCGACGGCCTCTTTCACGGCGCAGTCCGGCTCGTGGCTGTGCGAGCACGGCGCGAAGCGGCAGCAGCCGAGATACGGCTGCATCTCGGGAAACAGCGCGGGAAGCTGTTGCTCGTCAATCCCGTCGAGCTCCATCGCGCTGAAGCCTGGCGTGTCGACGATGTAGCCGTCACTGTCATCGGCAAACGGCAGCAGCTCCGCAACGCGCGTCGTATGGCGGCCGCGGCGGATCTTTTCGCTGACCTGCCCCGTCTGGAGCGCACGCCCCGTCACGGCGCTGAGCAGCGACGACTTCCCGACGCCTGACGGCCCCGCGAAGCACGTCGTGTGACCGGCGAGCACGGCCTTGAGCGCTTCCACGCCCGCACCCGTCTGCGCCGAGACCAAGAGCACGCGATACCCGGCGCTCTCGCACAGCGCGCACACGTCTGCTGCCTTGCCGCCGAGGTCGCACTTGTTGATGCAAACGATGACGTTTGCGATGCCTGACCACTCCGCGAGCACGAGGAAGCGCGACACGAGGAGCGGATGCGGATCCGGCTCCGCCGCAGCGAACGTCAGCACGACCTGGTCGACATTCGCGACGAGCGGCCGCTTGAGCAGCGACGCGCGCGGCAAAAGCTCCTCCACCACGCCCGTGCCGTCGGGCAAAAGCCCGATGTTCACGCAGTCGCCCGGATAGACGCCCTGCTTTTTTTTGAATTTGCCGCGGAGCTTGCAGGTGATGAGGTTTTCGTTTGTTTGTACGTAGAAAAAGCTGTTGTAAGCTTTGATCACGCGACCTATTGGCATACTTCTTCCTTTACATAAATTTATTTCTATCTATTGCCGAGCGGTTCTTATACAGCAGCCTCTCCCTCCGGGAGAGGTGGCGCGCGTAAGCGCGACGGAGCGGGTGTCGAAGGTAGGACGTTCGCCACCCTTTCCACCGCTTGCGCGGTCCCCCTTCCCCGGAGGGGAAGGCTGCTGGATTCCAAACGTTCGCAACAGATGAAACTGCTATGAAAAGCAGACAATGATCCCTTCCTACTTCGTCTTCCCCGTCGCCGCATCTTTCTTCGGCGCGTTGTCTTTTTCCGATGTCTTCGCTTTTTCTTCCTTCTTCTGCGCCGGCTCGGCGATGACGAGGTCGATGCTCGTGCCTTCGTCCGCTTCCGTGCCGCCGGCGACGGACTGGCTGATGACGGTGCCGGCCGTCTGGCTGCTCTGCTGTTTCGTCACACTGCCGACTTTGAGGCCGCGCGCGGTGATCGTGTTCTGCGCGTTTTCGAGCGTCGCGCCCGTCACGTTCGGCACGGCGGCTTTCTTCGCCTTCTTGCCCTTGCTGACGATGAGGTCGACTTCCTGCCCTTTGCTGATCTTCGAGCCCGCGTTCGGGTCTTGCTGGATGACCGTGCCGGCCTCTTCGTCCGAGTTTTTCTCATAGACTGTGCCGAGCTTCAGGCCCATCTTTGTCAGCTTCGCCTCGGCCTCCGACTTTGTCAAGCCTTTGAGGTCCGGCATCGTGAGTTCTTCGCCGCCCTTGCTGACGTAGATCGTCACAAGGCGCTCTTCCTTGACCGTCGCGCCGGCCTCCGGCGTCTGCGACACGACCTGTCCTGGCGGCACGTCGGCGTCATACGTCTCCGCGACGTTGACGCGGAGTTTTTTGTCTTCGAGGATCTGACGCGCCAGCGTCATCTGCTTGCCGACGACATCCGGCACGACGACTTCGTTCGTGCTCCAGAACTTGCCGAACGACAGGAATGCGCCGACGCCGAAGCCGAGCATCAGCACCATGACGAGGCCGAGCACGAACGCTTTCGAATGAAACAGCGACTTCTTTTCTTCCGGCGCATCGTCTTCATAATGCTCCGGATGCGGATCGTACGGCGACGGCCGCTGGGCGCGTGCCGCGCGGCGCGGCGGGATGGGCGCATTTTGGTCGCTCACGCGTGGCAGCACCTGTGTCGCGAACGGGTCGGGCGCGCCCGGATCCGTGCCGTTTTTCACCATGGCCTCGGCCTGTTCAATCTCGTGCACGAGCTCCGCGCTCTCCGGGCGCAGCGCCGGGTCTTTCGCCATCATGCGCGCGACGAGCGCCTCGACGACGGGCGGGATGGCCGGGTCGATGCGGCGCACGGGCGTCGGCTCGTCCTGGAGATGCTTCATCGCGATGGACACGGGGTTCTCGCCCGTGAACGGCAGCTCGCCCGTCAGCATTTCGTACAGCACGACGCCGAGCGAATAGACGTCCGACTTCGGCGTGATGACCGTGCCTTTCGCCTGCTCCGGCGAAAAATAATGCACGGAGCCGATGCCGTTGCCGCTGTACGTCCTCGTCGATTCCGTCACGGCGCGCGCAATGCCGAAATCGGCGACCTTCGCATGCGCGCCGTCGAGCATGAGGATGTTGTGCGGCTTGATGTCGCAGTGCACGAGGCCGTTTGCGTGCGCGTGCGCGAGCGCTTCCGCGATCTCGCGCGTAATGGCGAGCGCCTCGTCCGGTTCAAGATGGCCGCGCTTTTGGATGAGCTCTTTGAGCGTCGTGCCGGGGACGTACTCCATGACGATGTAGTGCTCGCCCGCCGAGACGCCGACATCGTAGATGTTCACGATGTTCGGATGGGAGAGGCGGGCGGCCGCCTGCGCTTCCCGGTGGAATTTCTCGATGAATTCCTGGTCGCGTTGGAACTGCTCGTGCAGGATCTTCACGGCCACGGGGCGCTGGAGCAAGCGGTCCGTCGCCTTGTAGACGTCGGCCATCCCGCCGCCGCCCACGAGCTCTTCGAGCTCATAGCGCTGGTCCAGGATACGATTCGTCATAGGTGTCTCCCCCTGTCATTTCTCTATCAAAAAGCTGGTCATTCCATGCTGAGTACAATCTTCTTCGCGATCGGCGCGGCCTCGATACCGCCGCCGCCGCTGTTCTCGACGATGATGGCAAAGGCGATCTTCCGCCCGCCGACGTCCGCCGAGCCAATGAACCACGCGTGGTCCTTGCCCTGCGCGTTCTCCGCCGTGCCCGTTTTGCCCGTGACGCGGATGCCGCTGACGCGGGCGGCCGTGCCCGTGCCGCGCGTGACGACGCTTTCCATGTAGCCGTCGATGAGCGCGGCGCGCTCCGGCGTCGTCGCCTCGAACCATTTTTCTGGGCGCGCTTCGCGGATCGTGAGGCCGCTCGGCGTCGTGACGGACTGCACGAGGTACGGCTGCATGACGACGCCGCCGTTCGCGAACGCTGCCGCGACGAGAGCCATCTCCATCGGCGTCACCAAGAGCGAGCTCTGGCCGATGCCGACCTGCGCCGTATCGCCTTTGCCTAGGACTCCAAAATCCGGCAGGTGCGCGGCCTCGCTCGCGAGATCGCCCGTGAGTTCCTTCGTGAAGCCGAAGCGCTCAAACGCATCGCCGAGCTTTTTCGCGCCCATGCGCACGGCAAGCTGGCCGAACGTGACGTTGCACGACTCCGTCACGGCCTGTTCGAGGTTCACCGTGCCATGCACCTCGCCGTGCGCCTCGCGGATGCTCTGCCCGCCGCCGACATCGAGCACGCCGTCGCAGTCGAACGTCTCCGTCGTATTGGTCACGCTGGCAGCGAGCGCGGCGTCCGCCATCATCGGCTTGATCGTCGAGCCCGGCGGGTACATGCCGTAGAGCACGCGATTGAGGAGCGGCCCGTCCGCCTGCTCACGCAGGCTGTCCCAATCGTCTTCGACGCGCGCGGGATCGTACGACGGGCAGCTCACCATCGCGAGCACGGCGCCCGTCGTCGCATCGAGCACAACGGCCGCGCCGCGCCGCCCGGCGAACGCATCGTACGCCGCCTGCTGCACGTCGGCATTGATCGTCGTGTGCACGTCGTTGCCACGGTCGGACTGCAAAAGCTGCGTCACGGGCCCGAGGCGGTTCATCTCGTCCGTGCGGCCGAGCAGCGCCTGATTTTCGCGTCCTTCGAGGCCGGCGCTGCCGATGCGCTCGCCGATGTAGCCCGTGACGGGCGCCATGGCCGCGCCCATCGGGTACGACCGCTGCCCGGGCGCCGTGCTTTGCGCGAGCGCGCGCCCTTTCGCATCGAGCAGCGAGCCGCGCTGGATTTCCATTTCCGCCTGTGCGCTGCGCTGGTTCAGCGGATGATGCGCGAGCTTTTCCGCGCCGAACGTCTGGAGATAACAGATGTAGAGTGCGAGCACGCCGATGAGTGCGAGCAGCACCACGGCGACATGCACGACGTGCAGCCGCGTCTGGCGCTCATCGTCCGTGCCTTTTCCGATGTCCTTCATGCGGCCGCCTCCTTCCGCGAGAGCGCGGCGAGGATGGCGAGCAGGAAAAAGCCCGAAACCATCGAGCTGCCGCCGTAGCTCACGAACGGCAGCGTGATGCCCGTCAGCGGCAAAAATTTCGTCACGCCGGCCATGATGATGAACGCTTGCAAGAGGAACACGACGCTCGTGCCGGCCGCAAGCAAGATTTTTTCCACGCCGCTGGAACGCAAAGCGATGCGGATGCCGACGAGGAAGAACGCCGCATAAGCGACGACGACGGCGAGCGCGCCGATGAGGCCGAGCTCCTCGGCGACGGCCGCGAAGATGAAGTCCGTGTGAACCTCGGGGATGAGCCCCGGGTGGCCGTGCGCGAAGCCCGTGCCCCAGACGCCGCCCGAGCCGAACGCGAACAGCGACTGCACGACCTGGTACGCCATGCCGTTCGGGTCGGCCCAGGGAGTCCACCAGATGTCAAAGCGCACGCGCACATGGCCGAACGCCGCGTAGCTGATGGCCGCCGCGAGGCCGAACACGGCGAGCGCGATGACGACGTACGAGCGGCTGCCCGTCGCCATGTACGTCATGAAAATCGCAATGCCGAAGAACAAGAGCGCCGAGCCGAGGTCGCGCGCGACGACGAACATGAGGATCGCCATGCCCCAGATGCAGAGGAGCGGCGCGATGAAGCGAATCGGCGGCAAGCGGAAAAAGCCGAGCCAACGCCGCGTCTTCGTCAAGACGTCCTGATGATCGGCGAGATACGCCGAAAGGAACAGGACGAGCAAAATCTTTGAAAACTCCGACGGCTGCACCTGCACCGGCCCCAAGACGAGCCAGTTGCGCGAGCCGCCGATCTCCGTGCCGAACAGCAGCGGCAACGCCAGCAAAATCAGGCACGCAAGGCCGAGGATGTACTGGTACGCCGTCAATCCGACGATCTGCCTTCCAAATTTCAACACGAGGACGAACACCGCGAGGCCGATGAGCAGCCAGCGCAGCTGCGGGATGAGCAGCGACGGCTTCAGCCGCGCGATCTCGACGATGCCGACGCTCGCGAAAAACACGGCGAGCGGCACGAGCCACGGCGACAGCCGCGCGCGGAGCGCCAGCGACTGCACGAGCACGGCGGCCACGATAGCCGCAGCGAGCCACGGCACGGCGATGAGCTCCACGCTGCCCGGCTTTTTCAGCGTCAGCACAGCGAGGCCGCAAAGGATGAGCAGCAGCGACAGCCCCATGAGCGCCCAGCTCAGCCGCGCCGCCTCGCGCTCCGTCATGGACGGCAGCCCGAGACCGCCCGAGGCAGTCAAAACGTGACGGCTCATGAACATACCACCACCACGGCCGTGATGTTGTCACGCCCGCCCGCATCGTTCGCGGCCGCGCCGAGCGCATACGCGGGATCGCTCGGATGTTCCCGGATGAGACGCGCGATTTCCGCATCGCCAATCATATTCGTCAGGCCGTCCGTCGCGAGCAGCAGCACATCGCCGCGCTCGACGGGGAAACACCCCGCGTCGACCTTGACCGTTTCCTCGACGCCGACGGCGCGCGTCAATACATTCTTTTTCGGATGGCGGCGCGCCTCCTCCGGCGTGATCGTTCCGGCCTCGACGAGGTCCGCAACATACGAATGGTCGCGCGTGACCTGATGCAGCTCATCGCCGTGCAGGAGGTAGAGCCGACTGTCGCCGACATGCGCCCAGACGGCGCGCTTCCCGTCAGAATAGTCGACGAGCGTCGCCGTCGTGCCCATGCCTTCGCACGCCGGCGTCTTCGCCGCCTCGTTGAGGATGGCCGTATTCGCCTCCTGGATTGCTCCGCGCAGGACTTCCTCGTCCCACGGCTGCGGCGTCGCGCCGAGCACCTGCTTCACCGTCTTGACGAGCAACGAGCTTGCCACCTCGCCGGCCGCATAGCCGCCCATGCCGTCCGCGACAATGGCGACGCCTGGCGGCATGATCGCCGCGCTGTCTTCATTCGTCGGGCGCACCTGCCCGACATCCGTATAGGCAAACGTCTCTGCCATGTCGTCACCTCTCAAAAGTCATGGAAACAAAACCGATGCGGATCCTGTCGCCCGGCTGCAGATACTGGCTGCCGTCGAGCTCCTCATCGTTCACGTACGTATGGTTGCGGCTGCCGAGGTCCTCGATGACGTACTGGTTGCCGCGCGCTACGATGCGCGCGTGCTCATGCGAGACGAAGACGTCCGGAATCACGATGTCGTTGTCCTCGCCGCGCCCGATCGCGATCTCGTCCGTGAACGCGAACCGCCGCCCCGCGAGGCCGGAATCTTCCCGTGCCTCGACGACCGTCAGCACGGCCTCGTGCGCCTGCACCACAGGCGCTTGGAGCACCTGCACGTCCTCCCGCACGTCGCTCGCAACGACGCGCACCATGCGATAGAGAACTTTCAGCAGCACGAACAGCATGCCGTATTGGAAAAGTACGCTCAGCGCTTTGAACAAAAACGCAGAAGCCATCAATGGATCACCTCGTAACGCAGCACCGTGCTGCCGACCTGGATGTCATCGCCCGGCGCGAGGCACGCCGCCTGCACGGGCTTGCCGTTGACAAACGTGCCGTTCGTGCTCTCGGCATCATGCACGACATGGCGGTGGCGCTCGTACGCAACATAGGCGTGCAAGCGCGAGACATTCGCATCCATGAGGATGAAATCATTCTTGTCGAGCCGTCCGATGTAGATCTGCTGCTCGCCGATCGCGAGATACGAATCGCGGTCCTCGCCGTTCAGCGCCGTGAGCGACGCGAGCTCGTACGTGCGCGGCAGGTTCAGCGGCCTGGCGAACGATGTCTTCTCAAGCACGATCGTGTGCGACGTCGTCTCTTTTTTTTCGCCGGCCGCCTCATCCGCCGCGACAAAGCGCGACGTGACGTCGAGGCTTCCCTTGCCCGCGCCCTCGTTTTTCATGTCGATGGAGAGCGTGCCGTCCATGAAATAATTTTCTGCGATGACCTGCCGCTCGACGGCGGCATGCAGGTCCGCGAGCACGCGCTCGCTGCAGAGCCGCGTGTAATCATCCGCGCCGACCGTGAGCGTATACGCGTTCGGCACGACGCGCCCGTCCGGCGTGTCCTTCGCGCAGCGCACGAGCTCGCGCACGAGCGCCTTCTCGAGCTCGACGGGCTCCAGGCTGCTCGAAAAGCGCCGGTTGAAAAATCCCTCGATATGGTTTTCAAGGAACGATTCCCATTTTGCCATGCCCAACGGGACCGCCTCCATTATGCTGTCTTAATTCCTTCTGAAAACATTTTCGCCAACTATTATAGCAGACTTTCGATGTGACGCAAACAAAAAAAGGGCAGTTACGCCCTTTTCAAGCATCTTGCTCCAAATGACGGTTCCTGAGCTGCCCGCACGCGGCGTTGATGTCCGTGCCCATCTCGCGGCGCACCGTCACGGCGATGTGATGGGCGGCAAGGCGCTGCTCGAACGCCGCGATGCGCTCCGCGGGCGGCCGCAGCAGATGCCGCTCCACGACGGGATTGATCGGGATGAGGTTCACGCTCGCGAGCTGGCCGCGCAGGAGCTGCGCGAGCTCGTCCGCGTGACGGTCGCTGTCGTTCACGCCGTCAATGAGGATATATTCGTACGTCACGCGGCGCTTCGTCCGGTCGCCGTACGCCTTGCCGGCCGCGACGACGTCCTGCATCGGATATTTTTTATTGATCGGCATGAGCGTCGAGCGCAACGCATCCTCCGGCGCGTGCAGCGAGATCGAAAGCGACACGGGCAGCCCTTCGTCCGCGAGGCGGTAGATGTTCGGCACGATGCCCGACGTTGACAGCGTGATGCTGCGGTAGCTCATGCCGAGGATCGCGGGATCGTGCACGAGATGCAAAAAAGCGACGACGTTCTCGTAGTTCATCAGCGGCTCGCCCGAGCCCATGAGCACCATCGTGTCGACGTGCTGGTCTTCGCCACGCAGCTTTTCTTCGATGAAAAACACTTCGCCGAGCATCTCCGCTGCCGTGAGATCGCGCGCGCGGCCATGCAGCGTCGACGCGCAGAACGCGCAGCCCATCGCGCAGCCCGCCTGCGTCGAAATGCAGATGCTGTTGCCATACGGCTGGCGCATGAGCACGGCTTCGACCGCCGTGCCGTCGGCGAAGGCGAGCAAGAATTTTTCCGTCTTCTCGTCTTTCGACACGAGCACGTCCTTGGCTGCAGGTGTCACAATTTCAAACGACTCCGCGAGCGTCGCGCGCAGCGCCTTCGACAAGTTCGTCATCGCCGCAAACGACCGCGCGCCCTTCTCGTACATCCACTGCGCGACCTGCTTCGCACGAAACCGCTGCACGCCGAGCGGCTGCAGCGCCGCCTGCAGCTCGGCAACGTTTTTTCCAAACAGATTTTCTTTCATCATATCACTCACGACTGCAACAAAATATGCTCGATACCCCACGCGACGCCGTCGTCGTCGACGCTTGGCACGATGGTTTCCGCGACGGCTTTCACCTGCTCGCGCGCGTTCGCCATGACGAGCGCGTGGCCGACCGTCTGCATCATCTCGATGTCGTTGAGCAGCTCGGGATCCAGATACCCCGTCGGCCGCCCGCTCGCGATGAACGTGACGCCGCCCGCCGCGCGCAAGCGGCGGATGGCCGCGCGCACACGAGGCGTGATCTTCGTCCGGCCGCGCACGATGTTGATGAGCGTACCGTCGATATCAAAAAACGCGGCGAGGCGATGTTCTGTGTGTTGCATAAAAAAAGAGGCTCCGTTCTGTACTAGTCATTCCGTCATAGACTAGCACAAAACAGAGCCTCTCGCAAGAAGCACGCGAAGATTTGTACTCGCTCGCTGGCCGAATGGGTATTCCGAACGAAAACCGGAACGTTCGCTTCGCTCACGAAAACGGTTTTCTTATCGGAACACCCATCCTGCCCGAACATCCAACGAAGCTCGCGGCCTAAAAGCAACTTATCTCACAGCTTAGCTGTTACATCCGTTGCGACCGGAACAACCCTAGCAGCCTCTCCCTCCGGGAGAGGTGGCGCGCGTAGCGCGACGGAGCGGGTGTCGAAGGTAGGACGTCACTATGTGCAGAATAGTACGGGCGAAGGACGGCAACAAGTCTATGCTTCCTTCGCAGTTACAATCGTGCGAGTAGTAACTTCCTACCTTCGCCACCCTTTCCACCGCTAACGCGGTCCCCCTTCCCCAAAGGGGAAGGCTGTCATTACACCTGCTTTCCCTTCGCTTCTTCCGAAACAGTTTTCTCACTCGCCAACAATTCTTTGGCCGCTTGAATCTGCCGCTCGACCTCTTTATACGACGTCCCGCCATACGAGTTCCTGTTCTTCACGCACGTCTCCGGGCGAATCGCATCTTTGATGTCCGCGCCGAAGAGCGGCGAGAGCGCCTGGAACTCACCAAGCGTCATATCTTCGAGATACTTCCCTGCCGCGATGCAGTCGTGCACGGCCCTGCCGCTGACGGCGTGCGCCTTGCGGAATGGCATGCCTTTCTTGACGAGGTAGTCCGCGAGGTCCGTCGCGTTCGAGAAGTCTTCCGTGACGGCGCGCTTCATGACGTCTTTGTTGACCTTCATGCCGCGGATGAGCTGCGCGTAGACGGCGAGGGAGAATTTCACGGTGTCGATGGCATCGAAAATACCCTCTTTGTCTTCCTGCAGATCTTTGTTGTAGGCGAGCGGCAGGCCTTTGACGACCATGAGCATGGCCATGAGGTGGCCGACGACGCGGCCGGTCTTGCCGCGCACGAGCTCGGAGACATCCGGGTTCTTCTTCTGCGGCATCATGGACGAGCCGGTGCAATGCGCATCGTCGAGCTCGACGAAATGGAATTCGCGCGTGCACCAGAGGATCGTCTCCTCCGACAGGCGCGAGAGATGCACCATGAGGATGGAGGCCGCAGAGAGAAATTCCATGATGTAGTCGCGGTCGCTGACGGCATCGAGGCTGTTGCCATAGATGCGTTCGAAATTCAGCTGCGCCGCGACATACTTGCGGTCGATCGGGAACGTCGTGCCCGCGAGCGCGCCGGCGCCGAGCGGCATGATGTCCGCGCGACGGTACACGCCCTCGAAGCGCTCGAAGTCGCGTGCGAGCATCGCAAAATACGCCATGAGGTGATGGCCAAACAGGATCGGCTGCGCGCGCTGGAGGTGCGTGTAGCCCGGCATGAGCACGTCGCTGTATTTCTCGGCCGCTTCGACGAGCGCGGACTGGAGATTCTCGATTTCTTTTTGAACCTCAATTGTCTGGCGGCGGATGTACATATGCGTGTCGAGCGCGACCTGATCGTTGCGGCTGCGCGCCGTGTGCAGTCGGCCGCCGGCGTCGCCGATGGCTTCCGTCAGACGTTTCTCGATGTTCATGTGGATGTCTTCGAGGTCGACGGAAAAATCGAAGTCGCCTGCGTCAATCTTTTTCTCGATGGCGAGCAGGCCGTCCACGATGGCATCGCAGTCTGCGGCCGTCAAGATTCCGACCTTCGCCAGCATCCGCGCGTGCGCAATCGAGCCGTGGATGTCCTCGTGGTACATGCGCTTGTCAAAGTTGATGGAGGCCTGGAACTCGTTGATCATCTCGTCCGTGGTCTTCGAGAAGCGGCCGCCCCACATGGCCTCGCTCATTTGCCGGCCTTTTCTTTCATGAGCGCGCGGACTTCGAGCGGCAAGCCGAACAGGTTGATGAAGCCCGTCGCATCGGCCTGGTTGTAGACGTCGTCATGCTCGAACGTGACGAATTCCTTGTTGTAGAGAGAATACGGGGATGTCGAGCCCGCGGAAATGATATTGCCCTTGTAGAGCTTCAGCTTGACCTGGCCCGTGACGGTCGCCTGCGTGCTGTCGACGAACGCGGCGAGCGCTTCGCGCAGCTGGCAGAACCACATGCCATCGTAGACGAGCTCGCCATAGCGGACGGCGACGTGCTGCTTGAAATGATACGTCATGCGGTCGAGGCAGAGGTACTCGAGCTCGCGATGCGCGTAGTAGAGGATGGATCCGCCCGGGTTCTCATAGACGCCGCGCGACTTCATGCCGACGAGGCGATTCTCGCAGATGTCGACGATGCCGACGCCGTTGCGTGCGCCGATCTCGTTGAGTTCCGTCAGGAGTTCGACCGCGCCGAGCTTCTTGCCGTTGACGGCGACCGGCTCGCCTTTTTCGAAGTCGATCGTGACGTACTCCGGCTGGTCCGGCGCCTGCTGCGGCGCTTTCGAAATGAGGAACATGGAATCATGCGGCTCGTTCGCCGGGTCTTCGAGGTCGGAGCCTTCATGCGACAGATGCCAGATGTTGCGGTCCATGGAGTACGTCTTGTTTTCCGTCGCGATGGGGATGCCGTGCTTCTTCGCGTACTCGATCTCGGACGAACGGGAGTCGAGATCCCACTCGCGCCACGGCGCGATGAGCTTGATGTGCGGCGCGAGCGCCTTGACCGTCAGCTCGAAGCGGACCTGGTCGTTGCCCTTGCCCGTCGCGCCGTGCGCGATGGCGTCCGCGCCCTCTTTCTGCGCGACTTCGACGAGCTTCTTCGCGATGAGCGGACGCGCGAACGACGTGCCGAGCAAATATTTGTCCTCGTAGACGGCGCCGGCCTTCAGCGTCGGCCAGACGTATTCCTTGAGGAATTCCTCTTTGATGTCCTCGATGTAGACTTTCGTCGCGCCGGATTTCAGCGCCTTGTCATGCACGACATCGAGCTCATCGCCCTGCCCGACATCGGCGCAGACGGCGATGACTTCGCAGCCGTCGTAATTTTCCTTCAGCCACGGGATGATGACGGAGGTATCGAGACCGCCGGAATATGCGAGAACGACTTTTTTGACTTTGTCTGCCATGATAAAAACCTCTCTTTTGTGAAATATCAATCGCCCATCGTGAGCGCCATGATCGCTTTCTGCGTGTGCAGGCGGTTCTCCGCCTCGTCAAAGATGACATCGGCGTTCTCTTCGAACACGTCTTCCGTGATTTCCTCGCCGCGATATGCCGGAAGGCAATGCATGACGATGACGCGCTTGTCGGCCGCCGCAAGGAGTTCCTTGTTCACCTGGTACGGCGCGAAAATCTTCTTGCGCGCGTCGTGTTCGGCCTCCTGCCCCATGCTCGCCCACGTGTCCGTGACGACGATGTCCGCGTCCTTCACGGCTTCGTGCGGGTCGGTGACGAGCGAAAGTTTCGCGCCCGTCTCCTTGGCGTCTTCCATTGCGTTTTTCACAACGGTCGGGTCGGGGCGATAGTCCTCCGGCGTGGCCGCGACGAACGTCATGCCGGCTTTCGCTGCGCCGTAGAGATAGCTGTTCGTCATGTTGTTGCCGTCGCCAACGTAGACCATCTTGAGGTCACTGAGGTGGCTGCCCTTGTGCTCCTGGATCGTCAGGAGGTCCGTCAGCACCTGGCACGGATGCAGGAGGTCCGTGAGAGCGTTGATGACGGGGACGTCCGCCCACTTCGCGAGTTCGAGGGCTCGGTCATGGCCGTACGTGCGGATCATGATGCCATCGAGGTAGCGCGACAGCACACGCGCCGTGTCCTTGATCGGCTCGCCGCGCCCGAGCTGCAGGTCGCGGTTCGACAGGAACAGCGCCTGCCCGCCGAGCTGGTACATGCCCGTCTCGAACGAGACGCGCGTGCGCGTCGACGATTTCTCGAAAATCATGCCGAGCGTCTTGCCTTCCAAAATATGGTGCTGCACGCCCGCTTTCTGCATGGCCTTGAGCTCTTTCGCAAGCGACAAGATTTCATGGAACTCGTCGAGCGAGAGGTCATGAATGGATAACAGGTCTTTGCCTTTCAGCATAAAACCCCTCCCTTTTATCAAACTGACAACTATGATAGCACAAGTTGTCCTTGTTGGCTAGACATTGATGTTTAGCAGTACTTCGGCAACACGTCGTCAATCATCGAAAGCACTTCATCCACTTGTTCCTCCGTGATGATGAGCGGCGGGATGAAGCGCAGGACATTGCCGGCCGTGCAGTTGATGATCGCGCCTTTCGCGAGGACGTCGTTGACGATGTCGCGGCCAGGGATCGTGAGCTCTGCGCCGAGGATGAGGCCCGTGCCGCGCACCTCTTTGATGAGGCTCGGATATTTTTCCTGGAGCTTCAGCAGCTGCGCCTTGAAGTAGCTGCCGACGGTCTCAACATGCGCAAGGAATTCCGGCTGCGGCACGGTGTCGAGGACGACGTTCGCCGCCGCGCACGCGAGCGGGTTGCCGCCGAACGTCGTGCCGTGGTCGCCGGGCTTCATAGCGTTCGCGACCGCATCCGTCGTGATAAACGCGCCGATCGGCACGCCGCCCGCGAGGCCTTTCGCGAGCGTCACGACATCGGGTTTCACACCGTATTTTTCATAGGCGAAGAACTTGCCCGAGCGGCCGATGCCCGCCTGGATCTCGTCGAAGATGAGCAGCGCGTGATATTTGTCGCAGAGCTTGCGCACGCCTTCGAGGTAGCCCGGGTTCGGCGTGTAGACGCCGCCCTCGCCCTGGATGGTCTCGAGCAGCACGGCGCACGTCTTGTCGCTCATCATGGACGCGAGCTCCGCGAGGTCGTTGTAATGGACGTAGTCGAAACCGTCCGGCAGCGGCCCGAAGCCCTCGTGGTAATGCGGCTGGCCCGTCGCCGTCAGCGTCGCGATCGTGCGGCCGTGGAAGGAGTTCCACGCGCTGATGATCTGCGATTTCTCCGGGTCGAGGCTGTGCGCGTACTTGCGTGCGACCTTGATCGCGCCCTCGTTCGCCTCCGCACCCGAGTTGCCGAAAAACGCCTTGTCGAGGCCGGAGAGCTTCACGAGCTTCGCGGCCGCATCGGCCTGCGCGCGCGTATAGTAGAGGTTCGAGCAATGGATCATCTTCCGCGCCTGATGCGCGATGGCATCGACGAGCGGCGGATAATCATGGCCGAGCACGTTGACGGCGATGCCGCCGAGGAAATCGAGGTATCGCTTGCCGTCGATGTCGTACGCATACGGGCCTTCGCCATGGTCGAGGACGATCTTGTAACGCGAGAAGACCGGCAGGTACGCGCCTTTGTCTTCGTCGAAAATTTTCTGGTCTTGGTCTGTCATAAATCGGGACTCCTTTTCGTGCGCGCACCGGCGATTTGTTTCGCCGTGCGAACTCATAGGATGTACAAGCGACTCCTTCCTGGCTCTGCGCTTCGCTCCGAGCCTGTCCTCCCTCTGAGAGGGAGGCAGAAGTTAGCGCTCTACTTGCGTTCCGATACCCTTGGAAGTGAGCAGTTCTAAGAGGATCGCGTGCGGCAGGCGGCCGTCGATGATGTGGGCTTTGCCGGCGCCGGCATCGAGCGCGCGCAGGCAGGCTTCGATCTTCGGGATCATGCCGCCGCTGATCGTGCCGTCCTTGATGTACGCTTTCGCTTCGCTTGCCGACAGCGCTGAGATGAACGTGCTCTTGTCGTGGTAGTCCTTGTAGACGCCTTCGATGTCCGTGAGCAGCAGCAGCTTCTCGGCTTCGAGCGCGCCCGCGATTTCCGCCGCGACATAGTCGGCGTTGATGTTGTAGCTCGCGCCGTCCTCGTCGACACCGATCGGCGCGATGACGGGGATGTAATCGCCGTCGAGCAAATCGTCGAGCAAGCTCGTGTCGACGCGCTCGACCTGGCCGACGTAGCCGATGTCGACTTTCTTCGTGTCGTCACCGTCGTAGACCGTCGCGAGCTTCTTCCGCGCCTGGATGAGGCCGGCGTCCTTGCCCGAGATGCCGACGGCGCGCACACCGCGATGGTTCAGCAGGTTCACGATTTCGGAGTTGACTTTGCCGTCGAGCACCATTTCGGCGATTTCGACCGTCTCCTCGTCCGTCACGCGCAGGCCGGAGACGAATGACGTCTCCTTGCCGACTTTTTTCAAAAAGCCTGTGATCTCGGGCCCGCCGCCGTGGATGATGACGGGACGCACGCCGACGTATTTCAGCAGCGCGATGTCTTCCATGACGTTCTCTTTGAGCTCATCGTTGATCATCGCATTGCCGCCGTACTTGATGACGACGGTCTTGCCGTAGAACGCTTGGATGTACGGCAGCGCCTCGACGAGGATCGCGGCCTGGTCTTCAGGAGAAAACATAAAAGATGCCTCCCCGATCAGGTGTGATACTCGCCGTTGATCTTCACGTACTCGTACGAGAAGTCGCACGAGAAGACCGTGGCCTCCGCGTCGCCGTCCGCGAGGTCGACGTCGATGACGATGTCGTGCTCCGCCATGACCTTCGCGAGCGCGTCCTTGTCTGCGCCCGCGCCGACGCCGTGCGCGTAGACGGGGATGCCGCCGAAGGAGACGACCGTCTTCTCCGGATCCATCGGCACGCCGGCATAGCCGACGGCGCAGATGACGCGGCCCCAGTTCGGGTCTTCGCCGAAGAACGCCGTCTTGACGAGCGGGCTGTTCGCGACGGCCATGCCGACGGCCTTCGCATCGGCGAACGATTTCGTGCCGTGCACGTGAATCTTCAGGAACTTCGTCGCGCCTTCGCCGTCGGCCGCAATGCGCTCCGCCATGCCCTCGGCAATGGCGTGGAGCGTCTCGACGACCTTGTCGTAGTCCGCGTTTTTCTCCGTGATCTTCGCGTTGCCGGCCTCGCCGTTCGCGAGCACGATGACCATATCGTTCGTGCTCATGTCGCCGTCGATGGAAATCATGTTGAACGTCGTTTCAACGACGGTCGACAGCGCTTCCTGCAACAGCTTCTGGTCGATGGCGAGATCCGTCGTGATGTAGCAGAGCATCGTCGCCATGTTCGGGCGGATCATGCCCGAGCCCTTCGCAATCGCGCCGAAGCGGACTTCTTTGCCGCCGAGCGTGATCGCGGTCGAGCAGGATTTCGTGTGCGTGTCCGTCGTGATGATGGCGTTCGCGGCCGCCTCGCTGCCGTCCTCCGACAGCTCGCTGACCGCCTGCTTCACGCCAGCGACGACCTTGTCCATCGGCAGCGGCACGCCGATGACGCCCGTCGAGCCGACGATGACGTCAAGCGGCTCACAGCCGAGCAATTTTGCCGCAAGCTCCTGCGTCTTCTTCGCATCCGCATCGCCCTGCGCGCCCGTGCAGGCGTTCGCACAACCGGAGTTCGACACGACGGCATGTGCCGTGCCCGTCGCGGCGACGGCTTTCGACGCATAGACCGGCGCGGCCGCGACCTGGTTCTGCGTGAACGTGCCGGCGACGGCCGCCTCCGTCTTCGTGTAGATGACGGCGAGGTCCGGGTTGCCGCTCTTCTTGATGCCGACCTTCACGCCCGCCGCCGTGAAACCTTTTGGATATGTTACGCCTTTTTTGGCATTTTCTTCACTAAACATCTAAAAACCTCCAAAATAAAATTTTACTGAGCATCCTCAAGGATACATGGGGACGACATCGAGCGCCGTCTTCTCATCAAATCCGCACGCGATGTTGAAGTTCTGCACGGCCTGCCCTGCTGCGCCCTTGACGAGGTTGTCGATGGCCGACAGCACGATGACGCGGTGCGTGCGCTCGTCGATGTGCCAGGCGATGTCGCAGAAATTCGATCCGCGCACTTCCTTCGTCGACGGGTAGCCGTCCCGTCCGAGCAAGCGGATGAAGAACTCCGCGCCGTAGCGCTCCTGGAACGCTGCGTCAACCTGCTCGGCCGTCACGCCTGCTTTCAGCGTCGCATAGCACGTCGCGAGGATGCCGCGTCCCATCGGGACGAGGTGCGGCGTGAAGTTGATGACGGTTGTTTCGCCCGCGAGGCGCGCGACCTCCTGCTCGATCTCCGGCGTGTGGCGGTGATGCGCGACGTTGTACGCGCGGAAATTGTCATAGAGCTCCGGGAAATGGTTGCCGAGCTTCGGCCCGCGTCCTGCGCCCGTCACGCCGGACTTCGCGTCGACGATGATCGTGTTCACATCGATGAGATGCGCGGCGGCGAGCGGCGCAAGCGCGAGGATGCTCGCCGTCGTGAAGCAGCCGGCGTTGCCGATGATCTTCGCGTCCTTGATTTCCTCCCGGTGCCACTCCGCGAGGCCGTAGACGCGCGGCGCATTTTTATACGTATGCGGCACGTGATACCACGCTTCATAGATGTCCGTGTCGTCGAAGCGGAAATCGGCGCCGAGGTCGATGATGCGCGTCGGCAGCTTTTCCAGCGCTTTGCCGACGGCCATTGCGTGGCCATGCGGCAGGCCGATAAAGACGAAATCGCTGTCCGCGCCGATGCGCTCGATGTCCTTCATGCTTTCGAGCGTGAGGTCGTATCGGCCTCGCAGATGCGGATAGAGCGCGGCAATCGGCTCGCCCGTATGGCTTTCCGATGTGATGTGGACGACGTCGGCGTGCGGATGATTGTAGAGGATGCGGAGGAGCTCCGCGCCCGCGTACCCCGTCGCGCCCAAGACGCTTACTTTCATAGGGTTGCCTCCCTGGAAACGATGATGTTGATAATTATACAACTTCTTTGCATAAAAATGCAAGTGGTTTTTGTGAGCAGAATCGTATATAATGGAAAGGATTTACGAAAGGATGCCAGCTTCATGAAAAAATCAGCCCGCAGGCGGCAGTTCCGGCCGCTGCGCTTCCTCGCGTTCCTCGCGATCGTCTTCGCCGTGCCGTTCTTCCTCATGGGCGGCCTCGCGATCTTCTCGCCGCGTACCTGGCAGGGCGTCGGCGACTTCTTGCCCGCGCTGCCGCATCAGATGCCAGCTGCACTCGCTGCCGATGGTGCGCCACCCGAGACAACGAGCGACCGACTCGCGCGCATCGTCTTCTTGCGCCGCGCCGTCAACAGCCGCGTGAACCGCGAAAATTTCGTGACGATCGACAAGATGTCGCCGGAGCTCGTCCACGCCGTCGTCGCCGTCGAGGACCGCCGCTTTTACGACCACATCGGCATCGACGTCACGGGCGTCGCGCGCGCGGCGCTCGTGAACCTGCAGTACGGTGAAATCGAGGAAGGCGCGAGCACGATCACGCAGCAGCTCGTCAAGACGCTGTTCCTCACGCAAGACCGGACGCTCGCGCGTAAGGCCGAGGAAGTCGTGCTCGCGCTCGACATGGAGGCGAACTACTCGAAGGACGAAATCCTCGAGCTCTACCTCAACACGATCTACTACGGCTCCGGCTTCTACGGCCTCGCGGCCGCGAGCGACGGCTATTTCGGCAAGGCGCCGCGCGACCTCGCGCTGCCGGAGGCCGCGATGCTCGCCGGCATCCCGAACGCGCCGTCGCTCTACTCGCCGTACGAGGACTTCCTCCTCGCGAAAAAGCGGCAGATCGTCGTGCTCGACGCGATGGTCAGCGCCGGCTACATCACGACGGAGCTCGCGGAGGATGCGAAGATCAAGCCGATTTCGCTCGTGCATACGAAAAAATGAGCAAGTACGCAAAAAGGGACGATTGCAGACATGGTTCTACAATCGCCCCCTTTTCTTATTTCTTGTCTTTCTTCTCGGCCTTCGCGTTCGCTTTCTGTTGTTCCTCGATGGAACGGTCGAAGTTCTTGTAGAACTGCTCGCAGAAATTGTTGTACGTCGAGACATCGTCCTTTTCCGAGCGGTTCGCCTGGATCTGGTACGTGTAGAGGAGCTCGTTCGTTCCGGCTTTGTAGACGTCGAAGAAGAACGACGTGCGGCTGTCATTCGCGACCGTCAGCACGACGTAAGCGTCCGCGTAGCCCGCGACGTTCTCCTTGAACGCCTTCGTCGCCTGACGGCGGTCGAGTGCAAGGATGTCGACGTTCTTGTCCGCCTTGATGCTCTCAGCAACGGCCTCGTAGCCGATGACATACATGCGCGTGACTTTCGCGGCGGACGACTCGATCTCGATGAGCTGGTCGAGCGTCGGCGCGAGCTTGTCGTTTGCGATGTAGTACGGACGGTTGAGCGCGAGGCGGTGGATGCCCGTGATGTCAGCGCCTTCCATGACCGTGGCCTTGTCAGCGTTCGCAAAGCACACGGCGCACGTGCTCACGAGGAGCAGCGAAAGGACGCACAGGATGCGGATGAGTTTTTTCATGGGATGAGATTCCTCCAGTCACTCTGTTTTTCGAAGTTCTTTTCTTATTTCGACACGCACGGAAAAAATCCTGCCATGCAGGACAAAAATATCTTCACGCGTGCTTCGGATAAATTTGCGCGGCGAGCGCCTTGCCGCTCTCCGTCGCGGCGAGGCCGCCCTCGGCCGTCTCGCGGATAGCGGAGGGCATCGCGCGCCCGATGGCGTCGAGCGCAGCGATGACGTCGTCGCATGGGATGACGGAGCGGATGCCCGCGAGCGTCATGTCCGCCGCAAGCGTTGCGTGCACGGCGCAGAAGCCGTTGCGCTTGACGCACGGCACTTCGACGAGGCCGGCGACGGGATCGCACGCGAGGCCGAGGAGGTTCTTGATGGCGAGCGCGCAGGCGTTCGCGATGTCCGACGGGCTGCCGCCCGCGAGCTCGACGAGCGCGCCCGCCGCCATGCCGGCCGCCGTGCCGCACTCGGCCTGGCAGCCGCCCTCCGCGCCCGCGATGCTCGCGTTCTCGTCAATGACCATGCCGATGCCGGCCGCTGTGAAGAGCGCGCAGACGATGGCGTCGTCCGTATAGCCGCGCTGCTCCTGCGCCGCGTAGAGCACGGCGGGCAGGATGCCGCACGACCCCGCCGTCGGGCAGGCGACGATGCGGCCCATCGTCGCATTGACTTCGCTGACGCCGACGGCGTAGGCCGCCGTGCGGAGCGCCGCCTCGCCGAGGTAGCCGTCCGTACGGTGCGTGTAGAGCCTCTCTGCATCGCCGCCCGTCAGGCCGCTCGCGGAATGCGCTTCGTTCTCGATGCCGCTGCGCACGGACGCTTTCATGACATCCCAGTTGCGCGCCATGTCCGAGAGGATCGCCGCGCGCGTGCGCTGCGTGTCATGCTGCTCGCGGGCGAGCACGATATCGTGGATCGGGACGTGCTTTTCATCGGCGAGATGGACGAGCTCGGCAATCGTGTGAAAAGAAATCATACCTGCCTCCCCCGTCAGATGGACGGAATGCTGAACGCATGCTCGACATCGTGGACCTCGCCGCATTCCTCGACAACCTCGTCGGCCGGCATGTCGTCGAGCTCCATGATCATCATGGCTGTCTCGCCGCGGTTCTGGCGGCTGACGCGCATGAACGCGATGTTGACTTCGTAGCGCGACAGGATTTCCGAGACGCGCGCGATGACGCCGGGACGGTCGTGATGTACGACGATGAGCGCCGGGTACGCGCCCGTGAGCTCGACCTCATAGCCGTCGATGTTCGAGATGAGGATGTTGCCGCCGCCGACAGACGCGCCGCGCAGGTGCACGACGCGCCCCGTCACGCCGATCATGCGGATGACGGCCGTGTTCGGGTGCGCCCCCTTGAGATCGACGGGATGCAGGCGGATGTCGAGCCCCTGCTTTTTCGCGATGGCGAGAGAATCGCGGATGCGCTCGTCATCCTGGCGGAAGCCGAGGATGCCGGCGACGAGCGCCTTGTCCGTGCCGTGGCCGCGATACGTCTGCGCGAACGAGCCCGCGAGGTCGATATCCGCGCGCACGGGCACTTCGCCGAGCACGGCGCGCGCCATGAGGCCGAGCCGCACGGCGCCAGCCGTATGCGAGCTCGACGGCCCGATCATGACGGGGCCGACGATGTCAAAGACGTGGTGCATGGAAAAACGGCCCTCCCCCGGAATGTGTTCAAAAAACAGGGGCTGTTGCAAAAACAGATTTGCAACAGCCTCCTTGCTGCATCAATCAATCAGCTTGTGGTTCTTCAGCGCTGCCTTGAGCTGCGCGAGGTGCGCCTCGCTCATTTCGCTGAGCGGCATGCGCAGCGGGCCCGCATTGTAGCCTTTGAGGCGCATGGCCGTCTTGACGGGGATCGGGTTCACTTCGCAGAACAGCGCGTCGATGAGATCGCTGTAGGCAATCTGGAGCTCGGCCGCTTCCTTGACCTTGCCGTCGAAATAGAACTGGCACATGTCGTGCGTGTCCTTCGGCGCGACGTTCGAGAGGACGGAGATGACGCCCTTGCCGCCCAAAGCGAGGATCGGCACGATCTGGTCGTCGTTGCCGGAATAGACCGTGAGCTCCGGCGCGGCCGCGCGCAGGCGGAGGATCTTCGAGAGGTCGCCGTTCGCCTCTTTGACGGCGACGATGTTCGGGACTTTTGCAAGCTCGACATACGTCTCCGTCGCGATGGCGACGCCCGTGCGCGACGGCACGTCGTAGAGGATGATTGGCAGGTTCACGGCCGCCGCGATGGCTTTGTAATGCGCGATGAGGCCTGCCTGCGTGCATTTGTTGTAATACGGCGTGACGAGGAGGAGTCCGTCCGCGCCGACGCTCTCGGCGTACTGCGAAAGCGCAATGGCATAGGCCGTGTCGTTCGAGCCCGTGCCGGCGATGACGGGGACGCGGTGCGCCGTATGCTCGCAGGCGAACTTGATGGCGGCGCGGTGCTCGGCGTCGTTCATGGTCGCGGCCTCGCCGGACGTGCCGGCGATGATGAGCGCATCCGTGCCGCCCGCAATCTGGTCGTCGATGAGGCGCGCGAACTCGTCGTAGTTGATGCCGTCATCGGTGAACGGCGTGATGAGCGCAACGCCGGCGCCGGTGAAAATCGTTTGTTTCAAAGAAAGCCCTCCTCTATATCGATGGACGTGTGTTCGGCTTCAATTGCTTTTCATTATGTCATTTTGGAGATGGAAAGTCAATGATTTTGGAACTGGAGCTCGCGAACATTTGGCTTGCTCGCAGTCGGGCGGGGGATTCTCCTCGAAAACAACGCAGTACAAGCTGCTAAAAGTTTTCGAGTGAAATCCCCCGCCCTCCCGAAGTTATAAATTTGTCGCGAAATCGGGAAATGAGCTCTCAACCTCCTGCCTCCCTCTCCGAGGGAGGGGGACCGCGTTAGCGGTGGTGGGTGTGGCGAAGGTAGGCCGCATCAAAAAGCATGATTGTAAGGGCGAAGGCTGCTTGCCCTTACTCCATCACATGACTCACCATATCAAACAACACTTTATTCTCTTCGAGCTTCTTCTCTCCCCCGAACACGCACAGCGCGTTCTTCTGCATGCAGGCGGAGACGAGCGGGGCGAGCTTGCGGATGTCGGCAGTGGTGACGGTGAGGATTTCATTGCGGCTCTGCTGGCGGTCTTCGTACGTCGTGCCGCGCAGCCAGCCTTCGGCGGCGGCGGCGCCTTTCGCGCGCGGCGTGAGCGGCATGTCGATCGTGCTCATCGTGCCGAGGACGGCTTTCGTGAGCTCGCGGTCGTCGGCGTCGTAATCGGCGATGACGGCGGCCGTGCGGTCGAAGACGTCGATGGTCTCTTTGAGGTTCGGGTCGCGGTATGAGCCGAACGAGAGCGTGCCGTCGCGGCGGAACGTCGTGAACGCGCCGTAGGCGCCGCCCTGCACGCGGATCTTCGTCCAGAAATAGCCGTAGCGCAGCAGCGTCTCGAGGACGTGCATGGCGCCGGTGTACTCGTAGCCGAGCAGGCGGTAGTTCGCGCCTTTCGCGACGTACTGGACTTCGCTCGACGACATGAGGCCTTCCGTTCGGACGGCGAGATCGTAATGGTACGGCGCAGCGTCGAACATATCACTCGGGAGCGACGGCAGGAACGCCGTTGCGGCTGCTTCCGCTTTCGTCATGTCGTCCGCTTCCGACGTGATGCTGACGACGAGCCCCTTCGTGCTCGTGAGGCGTGGCAGGATGCGCGCTGCGACGGTCTGGAGCTTCGCGAGCGAGGCGTCGAAGTCGGCGAGGAACGCTTTGACAAAATGATAGTACGGCAAGCCGCCCTCTTCCGTGTAGGCGGCGGCATTCGTAAAGCAGGCGGCGACGCGCGACGCGACGATCTGATGCGCGCTGCGCTGCATGCTCATCTCGATGCCGACCTGCTCTTCTTCGAGCAGCTCGCGCAGGCGCTTCGCATCGTCGAAGCGGCTCTCGGTGAGGATTTCCGCGAGCAGCGGGAAGAGCTCGCCGAGCTTGCGCGTCAGGCATTTCGCGCGGACTTTGAAGCGCGGGTGGAGCGCCTGCGGGTCGTCCTTTTCCGCATACGCGCCGAGGTCGAACGCGATGCCGCCCGTGTGGAGGTTCGTGAGGTTCGCGAGCTCCATGTACGTGTGTTTCGCGGTGTCGACGCTGCCGAGGAGCGCGCAGAGGAGATAGGCATACGGCAGATCCGCCTGCGGCACGGCGCTGGCATCAAAATAGAACTGGTAATAGCAGATGCCGTGCGCGCCGGGGACGGCGCTTTCGAGGAACGTCACGCCGCCCTGCTCTTTGACGCCCAAAGGCAGGACTTCCGGCTGCTTGCGGATGTCGGCGCGCGTGAGCACGGGGATTTTTGCGAGCGCTTCCGGCGTGTCAGGCGTGCCCTGGCGTTCTTTGAGCGCGCGCGTCGCGTCGATGACGCGGTCGATGTCGCGCTCGCTCATCGCGGCCTTGCGCGCGGCGAGCTCCTTCGCGACGGCTTTTTCCTTTTCCGCCGCCATCGTCTTCGACGGCGCGAACGTCAGGAGGACGCTGTGCGGATTGTCGAGGAAGTACGTGCGGATAAGGCTTTCGAACAGGCCGGTGTCCAGGCCTTCGCGCAACTTCTTGAGCGTGCCCTCGTAGTAGAGGTACGTCGTCGGATCGCCGTCATAGAGCCAGCTCTTCATGCAGCGGATGTTGTAGATGAGGCCTTTCGGCGCCGTGCCGAAATCAGCTTCGCGGAGCTTGAACTCGAAGAGGTTCAGCGACGCCTCGAGGAGCGTGCGATCGATGCCGTCATCTGCGAGCTCGTGTAGCACGTCGCGGACGACGTGGCGGAACGTCTCAGCGCGGTCGGGCTCAGAGCTATTCAGGATGATGGAAAAATACGGCTGCATGAGGTCGGTCTCAAACGTCGAGTCGACGTCCTTGCCGATGTGCGCATCGAGCAGCGCTTGGCGGAGTGGCGCGGCCGGCGTGCGCAAGAGAGCGTGCTCGAGGATCTCGAGCGCCGTCATCGTGAACGCGTCTTTTGCCTCGCCCGTCTGGAACGCATAGGCGACGAACGTCTTTTCCTTCGTGTCCTCCCCTGCCCCGACCGGGTAATGGCGCGTGATGCGCTGCAGGCCATCGAACGGCTGCTGCACGTCGATGTGCGACGGCACGGGGATGCGGTCGAAGCGGCTGAGGTACTCGCGGTCGAGATATGCGAGTTTTTCCTCGATGTCGAGGTCGCCATAGAGGAACATGTAGCTGTTCGACGGATGGTAGTATTTTGCGTGGAAGTCCACGAACATCTGCTGCGTCAGCTGCGGGATGGCCGTCGGCTCGCCGCCCGACTCGTAGTGGTACGTCGTGTCAGGATAGAGCGCCTGCAGCGTGCGGCTCTCGAGGAGGTCGTCTGGCGCGGAGAGCGCGCCTTTCATCTCGTTGTAGACGACGCCGCTGTAGCGGAGCGGCGCGGCAGGGCTGTCAATCTCGTAGTGCCAGCCCTCTTGCATGAGCACCTGCGGATTCTCGCGCATCGCCGGATAAAACACGGCGTCGAGGTAGACATCCATGAGGTTCTGGAAATCCTTGTCATTGCGGCTCGCGACGGGATACATCGTCTTGTCCGGGTACGTCATGGCGTTGAGGAACGTGTTGAGGCTGCCCTTGACGAGCTCGACAAACGGCTCTTTCAGCGGATATTTGCGCGAACCGCAGAGCGTGGAGTGCTCGACGATATGCGCGACGCCCGTGTCGTCCTTCGGCGGCGTGCGGAACGTGATGGAAAAGACTTTGTTGTCGTCATCAGCCTTGAGGTACAGCAGCCGCGCGCCCGTCTTTTCGTGCGTGAAGATGTGGGCGACGACGCTCGCCTCGGGGATGATCTCGCGGCGGTCGAGACGGAAGCCACTAATTGTATCGTTGATGTTCATGCAAGAACCTCCTGTGCTTTCATAGATAAAAGCATTATAGCATAAAAAAGAACCGTTGCAAAACTGCAACGGTTCTGTGTTGTCTTCCAATGGTCGGGATGACAGGATTCGAACCTGCGGCCTCTTCGTCCCGAACGAAGCGCGCTACCAAACTGTGCCACATCCCGACAACGAAGACTATTATACGATGCTTGCTTTCAAAAAGCAAGCATTTTTTTCAAACGAGCGAAATTTTTTTATCTCACGCTTTGCCGGCGAGTTTCGCGTAGTGGTTGTAGCGCGTCTCGGCATCGTGCTGCGTCTTCTCGAACAGCGCTTCGGCAGCCTCGGGGAACGAGCGCTTGAGGTTGATGTAGCGGTTCTCGCCCATGAGGAATTCCTGGAACTTCGAGAAGTCCGGCGCCTTGGAGTCGAGGCTGAACGGGTTCTTGTCCGTGTCCACGAGCTCCGGGTTGTAGCGGAAGTTCGCCCAGTAGCCGCACTCGACGGCGAGCTTCGCCTCGAGCTGGCTGTTGCCCATGCCCTTGCGGATGCCGTGGTTGATGCACGGCGCGTAGGCGATGATGAGCGACGGGCCGTGATACGCCTCGGCCTCGGCGATGGCCTTCAAAACCTGGTTGTGGTCAGCGCCCATGTCGACCTGCGCGACGTAGACGTAGCCGTATGTCATGGCCATGCGGCCGAGGTCTTTCTTCTTCGTGCGCTTGCCCGACGCAGCGAACTGCGCGATGGCCGCGGCCGGCGTGGCTTTCGATGCCTGGCCGCCCGTGTTGGAGTAGACTTCCGTATCGAAGACAAAGACGTTGACATCTTCGCCGGAGGCGAGTACGTGGTCGACGCCGCCGTAGCCGATGTCATACGACCAGCCGTCGCCGCCGAGGATCCACTGCGAGCGCTTCACGAAGTAGTCGCGGTCATCGTAGATGGCCTGCAGGTCTGCATCGCTGCCCTTCTCTGCTTCGAGGAGCGCCGTGAGTTTTTCTGCGCGATCGCGCGTGCCTTCGCCATCAGCGATGTGCTCGCACCAGTCGTTCATCGCGGCCTGGAGGTCCGCCGAGCCTTTGCCCGCTTCAACGGCGGCTTTCATGTTCGCCGCGAGGCGCTCGCGGACGGCCTTGACGCCGAGGCACATGCCGAGGCCGAACTCCGCGTTGTCTTCGAACAGCGAGTTCGCCCACGCCGGGCCCTGGCCCTTTGCGTTCTTCGTGTACGGCATCGCAGGAGCACTCGCACCCCAGATGGAGGAGCAGCCCGTGGCGTTCGCGATCATCATGCGGTCGCCGAACAGCTGCGTGAGGAGCTTCGCGTACGGCGTCTCGCCGCAGCCGGCGCAGGCGCCGGAGAACTCGAACAGCGGCTGCTCGAACTGCGAGCCGATGACCGTCGTCTTCTTGACGGGGTTCTTCTTCGGCGCGACTTTCTTCGTGTCGACGCCGTAGTCGAAGTATTTCTGCTTCGCTTTCATGTCGTCCGTCAGCGGCGTCATCGTCAGCGCCTTGACCGGGCAGACCTGCGCGCAGTTGCCGCAACCGAGGCAGTCGAGCGTCGAGACGGCGATCGTGAGGTGCATGCCCTTCGCGACTTTCGACGGCGTGGACGTCATGCCCTCGGGCGCTGCCGCGAGCTCTTCATCCGTCGTGAGCACGGGGCGGATGGCCGCATGTGGGCAGACGAACGAGCACTGGTTGCAGCCGATGCACTTTTCGTTGTCCCATGCCGGCACGTTGATGGCCGTGCCGCGTTTCTCATACGCCGAGCCGCCGACCGGGAACGTGCCGTCTTCCATGCCGTCTGCGAACGTCGAGACGGCGAGCTTCTCGCCTTCCTGACGGTTCATGACTTCCTGGATGTCCGTGATGAACGCCGGCACATCGCGCTTTGCGGCAGGCGCGTCCTGCGCGTCCTTCCATGCAGCCGGAACGGCGACTTTGTGCAACGCCGCGATGCCCTGGTCGATCGCGCCCTGGTTCATGGAGACGACTTTCTCGCCCTTCTTGCCGTACGACTTCACAACGGCGTCTTTCAGGTACTCGACGGCCGTGTCGATCGGGATGATGTTCGCGAGCTTGAAGAACGCGGACTGCATGACCATGTTGAAGCGGCCGCCGAGGCCGAGGCCTTTCGCGATGTCGACGGCATTGACCGTGTAGAAATCAATCTCGTTGTTTGCGATGTAGCGCTTCATGGCAGCCGGCAGATGCTGGTCGAGCGCGGCATCGTCCCAGACCGTGTTCAGGAGGAACACGCCATGCGGCTTGAGGCCTGCGAGCAGGTCGTAAGCGTAGACGTACGACTGCTGCGAGCAGGAAATGAAGTCCGCTTTGTTGATGAGGTACGGGCTCGTGATGGGCTGCTTGCCGAAGCGCAGATGGCTCATCGTGATGCCGCCGGACTTCTTCGAGTCATAGGCGAAATACGCCTGCGCGTACATGTCCGTCTTGTCGCCGATGATCTTGATGGCGCTCTTGTTCGCGCCGACCGTGCCGTCCGAGCCGAGGCCCCAGAACTTGCAGGCCGTCGTGCCGTCCGGCGTGAGGTCGACATCGCTGTGCGTCGGCGCGAGGCTGAGGTTCGTCACATCGTCGTCGATGCCGATGGAGAAACCATGCATCGGCTGCGCTTTCTTCAGCTCGTCATAAACGGCGAACACCTGATCCGGCGTCGTGTCCTTGCCGCCAAGGCCGTAGCGGCCTCCGACGATGACCGGCGCATCCGCCTGGTCGTAGAACGCCGCCTTGACGTCGAGGTACAGCGGCTCGCCGATCGCGCCCGGCTCTTTCGTGCGGTCGAGGACGGCGATTTTTTTGACCGTTTTCGGCAAAGCACCGAGGAAATGTTTCACGGAGAACGGACGATAGAGGTGGACGGACAGCAGGCCGACCTTTTCGCCCTGCGCGTTGAGGTAGTTCACGACCTCTTCCGCCGTCTGGCAGACGGAGCCCATCGCGATGATGACGCGGTCGGCATCCTTCGCGCCGTAGTAGTCGAACAGATGATGCTCGCGGCCCGTGATCTTCGCGAGGTCGGCCATGGCATCCTCGACGAGCTGCGGGATGGCATCGTAGTAACGGTTGACGGCCTCGCGCTCCTGGAAGTAGATGTCCGGGTTCTGCGCCGTGCCGCGGATGACCGGATGATCCGGATTCAGCGCGCGGCGGCGGAACGCAGCGACGGCATCCCAGTCGAGGATCTTGCCAAGGTCATCATAGTCGACGACTTCGATTTTCTGGATTTCATGTGACGTGCGGAAACCGTCGAAGAAGTTGATGAAGGGGACGCGGCCCTTGATGGCGACGAGATGCGCGACGGCCGAAAGATCCATGACCTCCTGGACGCTGGCCTCTGCAAGCATGGCGCAACCGCACTGGCGCGCGGCCATGACGTCCTGCTGGTCGCCGAAGATGTTGAGCGAGCTCGTCGCGAGCGCGCGCGCGGAGACGTGGAACACGCCCGGCAGCAGTTCGCCCGAAATCTTGTAGAGGTTCGGGATCATGAGGAGGAAGCCCTGCGACGCCGTGTAGGTCGTCGTGAGAGCGCCCGCCTGCAGCGAGCCGTGGACAGCACCGGCGGCGCCGGCTTCGGACTGCATCTCGATGACGCGGACCTTTTCGCCGAAAAGGTTCTTCGCGCCGTGGGCCGCCATCTCGTCGACGTGCTCTGCCATCGGGGACGACGGCGTGATCGGATAGATCGCAGCGACATCCGTGAACGCGTAGGAAATGTACGCGGCAGCCGTGTTGCCATCCATGGTCTTCATGTGTTTGCTCATGTAGTTTTAGCTCCCCTCATTAAGATAGCCGTTAGCGCTTCAGCGCTTACGGATATGTTAGCCATTTGCCGACAGGCAAATAGCATCCAACCAATTGTGTGGTCAGGTATACAAAATACCTTTCCTCTTATTTTACACGTCAAAAAGACGAATGTAAACGGCGTTTGTCATATTATATATTGATTGAAACATAATTACTTGTTTTCGCGGCTGTGGCGGTAGCCGTAGAGGAAGTAGATCGCGAGGCCGGCAGCGCTCCAGAGCCAGAAGCGCTCCCATGTCATGCTGGAAAGGTTGTACATGATGTAGCCGCAGGAAAGGACGGCGAGGGCGCTCATGACGTGGACGGCCGGGCAACAGAACGGGCGGCGGGCGTCCGGCGCGCGGTGGCGCAGGACGACGACGCCGACGGCGCTGACGAGGAATGCGAACAGCGTGCCGACGCTGCACATCTCGGCGACGACGTTGATGGGTGTGAAGCCGGAGATGAGGGCGACGGCGATACCGACGATGAGCGTGATGCGGTGCGGCGTGCGGTACGTCTCGTGGATCTTGCAGACGGACTGCGGGATGAGGCCGTCGCGGCTCATGGCGAAGAATGCGCGCGTCTGCGCGTACATCATGACGAGCAGGACGGTCGTGAGGCCGGCGATCGCGCCCGTGCCGACGAGCGCGCTGCCGAAGCGGTAGCCGAGCTCGCGCAATACAAACGCGACGGGCTCGGCATTGTCGAGCTGCGCATACGGCACGTTGCCCGTCATGACCGCCGTCACGGCGATGTAGAGCAGCGTGCAGATGGCGAGCGAGGCGATGATGCCGATTGGCATGTCGCGCGCGGGATTCTTCGTCTCCTCGGCCGCCGTCGCGACGGAGTCGACGCCGAGGTACGCGAAGAAGATGACGGCCGCGCCGGCCGAGATGCCCGCCCAGCCGAACGGTGCGAACGGCTCCCAGTTCGTAACGTCGACGGACGGGCCGGCGAGGAACAGGAACAGGAAGATGGCCGCGAGCTTCACGGCGACAAGGACTTTGTTGACCGTCACACTTTCGTGTACGCCGCGCACGAGCAGGCACGTCAGGAACAGCGTGATGAGGATGGCCGGCAGGTTCACGAGGCCGCCATCGGCCGGCACGGCTGTGAGCGCCTGCGGAAGCTCCACGCCCGCCGTCTTGAGCAGGCCGCAGACATACGCAGACCAGCCGCCCGCGACAGCCGACGCGCCGACGGAATACTCGAGCACGAGATTCCAGCCGACAAGCCAAGCGAAGAGCTCGCCGACGGATGTGTAGGCGTACGCATACGCGCTGCCCGCGACCGGCACCATGGACGCGAGCTCGCTGTACGTCATGGAGACGAACGCGCACGTGATCGAGGCAAGCAGGAACGAGATCATGAGCGCGGGGCCGGCGTATTTCGCAGCCGCGACGCCCGTCAAGACGAAGATGCCCGTGCCGACGATGACGCCGACGCCGAGCATCGTCACATCGAACGCGCCCATGGCGCGCTTCAGATGCGTCGCCTTTGCGTCCTCGCGGTATTCCTCAATCGCCTTCGTGCGGAAAAGATTCAATGGAACAGCCTCCCGTAATTGTTACTTGACGGCATACATTCTATCACATTTAGTTATGAAAGGAAATAGGCGGAAGAAAGCCGCATCAAATCGATTCCCCGTTTCCGTACACGAGCTCCTCTGCCAGCTCGCACGCCTTTCTGATGCAATCAGGGCAGGTGCAGATGACCTTCCCTGTTCCGACGCCTTTCAAATCCTTGCAGTATAAAGCGCCTGCGGATGCCTCGAAGGCTTTCATCAGCTCGCGCGAAAGCTTCATCGTCGCCGGCTTTGAGTTCGGCTGCGCGAGATTCCGCGTGCTGCTCCGGAGCCCGCCGAGCATGATCGCTCCCATGAGCGCGCCACACACGCCGTCCATCGTCCCCTGGCCTGCACCATATCCTTCGTTCGCCGCGAACAACACGTCCGCTGGTACCTCCGTCTTGTCAGCGAAAGCGCAAGCCACGGACTGTGCGCAGTTGTATCCACGCTCATGCAGTCCCCTTGCCTTTTCGAGTCGTTCTTCAATTTTCATGATCAGCCCTCCGTATCGTCAAACCACGTGACAACACCAGTTTCAATATCGTAAACTGCACCACAGACACGATGCGCTTCTCCGCCTTGCAAATCCTCTTGGATGCACCGCACAGAGTTTTCCGCATTGAGCCGTGTTGCCTTCAACGGATCTTTTTCACCACCGATAGCGTCTCGTATGGCTCGCGTGATGACGCCGACGTTCCCTTCCGTCTCTCCTGCGACGGCAGCGCCGACCGCGCCGCAATGCGTATGTCCGAGCACGACAGTCAACGGTACATGGAGATGATGCGCTGCATACTCGATACTGGCAAGCTCATGTGCGCCGATGACGCTTCCCGCCGTACGGATGACAAACAAGTCGCCCATATTGCAAGAGAAAATCGCCTCAGGAATCACGCGTGAATCCGAACACGTCACGACGGTCGCGAACGGATGTTGTCCTTTCGACAAGCGTTCCCGCATCTGCTTCGACACATCTCCACTGTACGCGCCGTTTGCCTCATACGTTTTTGCACCCTTGCGCAAAAGATCCAGGCTCTTTTCTGCATCCAATTTTATTCCACCCCTGGGAAAGACTCCACGTATTTGAATATCAACCACGCTCCCATCAGAGCAGCATCTTCACGATGTCCTGGCGGCTCACGATGCCGATGAGATGACCTTCGTCATCAAGCACCGGCACACGCTTGATGTGCTTGTCGCGCATGATGCGCGCGACATCGCTGACATCATCCTCCGCCTTGACGGTCACGACCTTCTTCGTCATGAGCGCTTCCGCCGTGTTCGCCGCCATGCGGCTAAATGCATCCTTGAACTCGCGCAGGCTGTTGTAGTAGATGACCGCGCCGAGGATGCAGAATTCCGCAGGCGGCTCGGGCAGAATCTCCTTGCTCATGAGGTCGCCCTCGCTCACGATGCCGACGAGGCTGCCGTCCTCTTCCACGACGGGAACGCCCGAAATCTTGTGGCTCACAAGGATTTCCGCCACCTCGCGCACGGACGTCTCCGGCCGGACGGTCAACACTTTCTTCGTCATGATGTCCTGTACCTGCATGATGAAATACCTCCTTATTTTTGAAAACTTCCGTCTGTGAGCATCGTCCACGTCTCCTCCGCCTTCACAGAATCATGAAGGACGCGCTCAACGTGCGCCAATGCTTTTCTCCCATGTGCTCCACCTCAGATCAAAAAAGTGAGAACTCTTCGACTGCCTGGATGCGTTCCAGCGGGACTTCGCTTTCGAGCAAATCCTTTGTGCGGCTGGCATCCAAGAGCCATGCATCGATATCTTCCTCCCGCACCATGACGGGCATACGGTCATGGACAGGCTGCATGACCGCGTTTGCCGGCTTCGTCAGGCTCACAAAATGCGGAACGTCCTCGTCCATGCAACCGTTCTTTTTTTTGAGTATTCGTCATTCCTGCTGCGTTTTCCTGCCTTCGGCCTCCCCACAAGCGTGCGAAGGCCGTTTATTTATGTCAAGCATCTTTCCCCATTTCGCAGATTTTATAACAGCAATGGAATGGAAATACGTTTTTATCACGTCTTTTATATAGTTGCATATTTGATAAGTTAATGATAAAATTCATGGTAAGAAAACAACATGAGGATGCAGGAGGTGTAACCTATGGAAAATCGAAGATATCTCATCATTGACCTGAAATCATTTTATGCCTCGTGCGAATGTGTGATGCGAGGGCTTGATCCGATGACGACCGACCTCGTGGTCGCGGATGCCGAACGCGGTCGCGGAACGATCTGCCTTGCGGTATCGCCGTCACTCAAGGCGAAGGGCTTGCGCAACCGTTGCCGCGTTTTCGAGATTCCCACACGCTTCCACTACATCATGGCAACGCCTCGGATGCAGCTCTACCTGAACTACGCCGCTGAAATCTACAGCATCTACCTCGACTATTTCTGCAAGGACGACATCTTCGTCTACTCCGTGGACGAAGCATTCATCGACATCACAGGTTATACAGCGATTTATCATTTGTCACCGAAAGGAATGGCGCACTTCCTGCTCGGCGAAATCGAGCGCCGCCTCGGCCTGCCGGCGACGTGCGGCATCGGGACGAATCTCTACCTCGCGAAAATCGCGCTCGACATCACAGCGAAGCACGCGCCCGACCGCATCGGCGTGCTCGACGAGGCCGCGTTCCGCGCGACGCTCTGGGATCACACGCCGCTCACGGACTTCTGGCGCATCGGCCGCGGCATCGAACGACGGCTGCTGCGCATGGGGCTGCGCACGATGGGCGACATCGCGCACGCTAAATACAAAGCCATCCGCAAGGCCTTCGGCATTGACGGCTATCTCCTCTACGACCATGCATGGGGGCGCGAGCCGACGACGATCGCCGAGATTCATGCGTATCGCCCCGAGACGCAATCCGTCTCCGAGGGCCAAGTCCTCCTGCGCGACTACAGCTATACCGAAGCGCGTGTCGTTCTCGTCGAAATGGCCGACCAGCTCGCCCTGAATCTCACGTCGCGTCATGTCGTCACCGCGTCTGTGACCATGTGCATCGTTTACAGCTCGCGCCCTGATTTCTTCCTGCCGCCAGCTTCCGGCACCATCCGCCTCGACACGATGACGAACGCGAGCTCCGTCATCACGGATGCACTCAAAACGCTGTACGCACGCATCGTCCAGACCAGCCATCCCATCCGCCGCATCCTGCTCTGTGCGAATCATGTCGAGCCGGAAGCAAGGCAGGAGCTCTCGCTCTTTGCGCCGCCGGAAGCAATGACGTTCATGGAATTTCACGCGAACGATGAGCACGTTTATCTGACGAACGAGCGCGGCGAGCTCTTGGCAAATGCCGATTTCCGCGAGACTGCGCCCGGCGTTTTCGACATCTATCACACGGTTGTCCTGCCAGAGCTGCGCGGGCAGGGGATCGCCTCGAAGCTCGTAGCGAAGACCGTGGAAGAGATTCACCGGCGCGGCAGCAAGGTCACGGCGACGTGTACGTATGCCAAATCATGGCTGGAGCGCCATCCGCAAGCGGCAATCAAAAATCGATAAAACGCATACAAGAAGACATGAAAAAAGGGGCTGTTGCAGTTTGCGACAGCCCCATGGCGATGATTTTGCCTCCTCGTGTTTCACAAGTTCGGCTTCCATCATAATATTTCAAATAAATCAGCACAATTCTGCCAATGCTTTTCTTGCCCAATCAGGATCGGCAACAATCGCTCTGGCAACCCCGATCATATCTGCTTTTTTCTCCCGCAGGAGCATTTCGGCATCTTTTGACGTTTGCACTCCGCCAGTGAGAATGATCGGGATATTTACGGCTTTCTTGATTGCCTCGGAGGCATCGCCGAAATAGCCCGCGCCTGTTTTATCCTTTGGCCTTGATCCGCACAGACCGCCGGAAATGCTGATGTATTGCAGCCCCGCTCCGGCGAAATTTTTTGCGGCGGCGACCCCGTCCGCTATGGTGTTTCCGCCTTCCATGTAGTCCGCAGCTCCAAGCCGCAGGCCCAAAATCATATCCTCGCCGATGGCATCTCTTACGGCGGTGATGATCTCTCGATGGATTTTCAATCGTCCTACGATGGTTTCTCCGTAAGCGTCCGTCCGCTTGTTCGTGAGCGGCGAGTAAAACTGATTGAGCAGGTAACCGTGTGCGCTGTGAATTTCCACGCCGTCAAAACCTGCCCGTTTCGCGCGTTCAGCCGCAAGGGCAAAATGCTCCACCAGATCACCAATCTCCGCGTGCGTCATGGCATGTGTCCGTTGAAGCGTTCTGTCCGAGGCCAAGGCGGGACTGGCAAGCCCGCTGGGACTAATGCCTTCCTCTGCCACCTGCGCCTTCTTAATTGCCGATCCCGCATGAGAAAGCTGCATGACCGTTTTGGAGCCACTCTTATGAATGACCTCGGCCAATTTGGCAAGTCCTGCAATATCCTCATCCTTGGCGACGGAAAGCTGATGTTCGGTGGCGCGTCCGTTGGGCTTTACAAAGCTGTGTTCGATGACAACAAGCCCGAAACATCCTCCCCTTGTCCGTTCTTCATAATAGGAAAGCTGCTCGTCTGTCACGGTGCCGTGGTCTGATTTCTCCAAATCCACCGGTGCCATAACCAAGCGGTTTTTCAGGGTCACTCTCCCGAGTTCCATCTTTTCTTTTAGCATCTCCTGCTCCTTCCTGATGTTAAGCCAGCACACCGTCCGTCGCCGTATATCCTTCGAGCGATCCAGCTTTTACCTGAATGCAGACATAGGTCAAATCACTGTCTGCCGCTGCGAAAAATTGTCGTTTTGCAGATGGCGCGATGCGAAGCCAGTCTCCGGCTGTAAGCGGCAGTTCGTCTCCATCGACTACGGCTGTCCCCTTCCCGGTCAATACGGCGTAGATTTCCTCGTTCTGCTTGTGATAGTGGACAAACGGTACTTTTTCTCCGGCAGGAAGGGTGTTGATGCTGATTTCCGCACCTGTAAGCCCCAAAACATCATGCAGTTCCATCCTGCTCCCGCCTGCGGCGACGTTCGTTTTGCTATAATTCTCCACGATAAACCTCCTCCTGTTTCATGGCCTGTCAATCTATGTAGTTCACGGGATTGCCGGTGATTTTGCGCTGGTTGCGGTTGGGCAGTCCGTCCGTCGTGTCAGCTGTTCCAAATGCA
>NZ_JALFCU010000029.1 GCF_022771645.1 Selenomonas sp. | reverse complement strand
TCGACGATGAAGGTCACGGAGCAGATCGACGCGCTGCGCGTCATGGCCGTGAGTCCCGTCGACTACCTCATCGTGCCGCGCATGATCGCGTGCATGATCGTCGTGCCGCTCCTGACCGTTTTTGGCGATTTCATCGGCGTCTTGGGCGGCTGGTTCGTCGCCGTGTATTACTCGGGCATCAGCTCGCAGCTCTTCACGAACTCTCTGCATATGTATGTCGATGCGTACGATTTGACCGGAGGCCTCATCAAGGCAATTTTCTTCGGCAACGTCATCGCGGTGCTCGGCTGTTACTACGGCCTGCATTCGCCGGAGGGCGCGGAGGGCGTCGGCAAGGCGACGACGCGCACGGTCGTTGCGTCGATCATCGTGATTTTCATCTTGAACGCCTTGCTCACGCTTATCCTGTTTTAACGGTGGTATCAAAAATTTTATGATAAGATTGAAAGACGTAGGCAAGCGGTTCGATGAACAGTGGGCGCTGCGTCATGTGAATCTAGACATCCACGATGGCGAGACGCTCGCGATCATCGGCGGCTCGGGCTCGGGCAAGAGCACACTGCTGCGCTTGCTGATTGGCCTCATCCAACCCACCGAGGGTGAAATCTGGATGGACGACCAAGAAATCGGCCATATGTCGGAGCGCGAGCTCAAGGACATCCGCCTGCACATGGGCATGGTGTTCCAGTATTCGGCGCTCTTTGACTCGATGACGGTCGGCGACAACGTCGCGTTCGGCCTGCGCGAGCATACGAAAAAGAAAGAGGACGAAATCCAGCGCATCGTGCGCGAAAAACTGTCGCTCGTCGGACTCGAAGGCGTCGAGCGCATGATGCCCGGCGAGCTCTCGGGCGGCATGAAGAAGCGCGTGAGCCTCGCGCGCGCCATCGCCATCGAGCCATCCATTATTTTTTATGACGAACCGAGCTCGGGCCTCGACCCCATCATGACGGAGAAGATTGACGAGCTCATCATCCATACGCAGCATGAGCTCCACGTGACGAGCGTCGTCGTGACGCACGATATGGCGAGCGCGTGCCGCATTTCGGACCGCATCGCCATGATTTACGAAGGCGAGCTCATCGCCGTCGACACGGCAGAAAAATTCCAGACGCTCCAAGATTCGCGCGTGCAGGCATTTTTCCACACGCTTCGGACGACGAAGGAGGCAAGTGCATGAAGACAGAAGCGAAAGTCGGCGCGTTCACGGCGGCAGGACTCCTCCTGCTCGTCGCGCTCGTGCTCGGACTCTCGGGCTTTTCGCTCAAAGCGGGCAAAGGATATACGGTCTACGCAGGCTTCCACCAGGTCATCGGCGTCGAGCGGCAGGCGCAGGTCTGCCTCGCGGGCGTGCCGATCGGCGAGGTGCAAGGCATCACGAACGATGGCGGCGGCGTCACGGTCGAGATGCGGATCCATCCGGATGTGCGCATCCCCGAGGGCTCGCATGTGACGATCGGCACGCCGGGCGTCATGGGCGAGAAATTCGTCAACATCCAGCCGGCCGAAGACCGCGGCCACTACATCGGCGACGGCGCGTATCTCATCGGTGACGATGAGCAGGGCATGGACACGATGTTCGCGGGGCTGAACCAGGTCGTCGCGCAGGCGCAGGAGCTTTTAGACAGCCTCAACAGCATCGCGGGCGACAAGAACTTCCGCCAGTCCATCCTCCAGATGACGGCGAACATGCGCGACATGACCGGCCATCTCTCCGGCCTCATGGCGCAGCTCGAATCCATGGCGGCTGAGAACCGCGGCAACGTCCAGGCGATGACGGCAAACCTCGTGACGGTCACGGCCTCGATGAACCGCACGATGGCGAGCCTCGAACCGATGATCGCGAACATGAACAGCGTGCTTGGAGACCCCGCGACAGCGGCGAACGTGCGTGAGACGCTCGAAAACCTCAAGGACACGAGCGAGCGCGTGCAGCATGTGGCTGCGACGCTCGACGAAGTTGCGGGCGATCCGCAGACGGCTGCCGACCTCAAAGCGACGATCACGAACGCGCGGCAGATCAGCGAAAAAGCAGGAAATATGCTCGGCAAGGTCGAATCTATCGATATGACGCCGAGCGCGGACGTGCTGTATAGCGGCAGCGAAAGCGACTGGAGCGTCAACGCGAACCTCGGCGTCACGATGGGCGACAAAACGTTCGACGTCGGCGTCGACGACATCGGCGACGACAGCCTGTTCAACGCGCAGGTCGGCAAGCGCTTCGGGAGCGGTCACCTTGGCGCGCGCGGCGGCGTGATCGCCGGCGAGGCGGGCATCGGGCTCGACGGCTACGCGGCGGGCGACAAGTTTCGTCTTTCTGCCGATGCCTACGACCCTGACGACGTGAAGCTGCGTCTGCGGGCGACGTACGACCTCGGCGATGGCACGGCGCTCATGAGCCAATGGAATGATGTCACGAACAAAGATGATGAGCGGGCCGCATACTTCGGCATCCGCCAATCATTCTGAGTCAGCGCTGGCAAAATCCGTCCGCCCATCTTGCGCAGCTTTTCCGCCCTATCGTCGTCGACAGCCCCTTGACGTAGCTCTGCTACGACTGCGGGACTGTCTCCTAGATAGGACGAAAAATCTGCTGCAATCTGGACGAACGTCTTTTGCCATCGCTGCCTCGATAAGAGGAATGAAAACGGGAGGTAAAACCTTGAAAACGAATCATCTTTTCTCTCAAACAAAAAAACTCACGGCGTTGGTGCTCGGCGGGCTTTTGACGCTCGGCGCAGCACCGACGGCCTTTGCCTATGACACGGTCGACCTCGGCCTCGAGGATGCAATCCAGATGGCGTTCGAGACGAACCGCTCGTTGAAGCAGTCAATCGCGAACGTCGATGCCGCGCGCTGGAACCTTTCGACGGCACGCCGTCAGCAGGGCCCGACGCTTGTCTGGCAGGGCACAGCGAATCGCATCGGTGGCGCGACGTATGATGACAACCCGCTCATCGGCAACAATCAGTTCACCAATACGCTCCAGTCCGGCTATAGCCTCGACACGACGGGCAAGCTGAAGCACAACCGCCGCAGCGCTGGCTACGGCCTGAACGCCGCCGACCTCACGCTCGAGAACACGAAGCAGGCCGTGAAACTCCAGACGACGCAGGCGTACTACCAGCTCCTCGAGTACCGCAACCTCATCGAGGTCAACCAGGAAGCCGTCGACACGCTGCAGGAGCATCTGAACAACGTCAACGCGCAGTACCGCGTCGGCACGGTCGCGAAATCCGACGTGCTCGCCTCGGAAGTCCAGCTTGCGAACTCGCAGCAGAGCCTCGTCAACGCGCAGAACAACTACGACGTCGCGATGGCGACGCTGAACAACATCATCGGCCTGCCGTCCGACACGCTCTTAAACGTCAAGGACAGCCTGCAGTACACGCCGTATGACCTGAACCTCGATGATTGCACGGTCTACGCGCTCGACAACCGCCCGGATGGCATCGTCGCGGACTATGAAGTCGAGCAGGCGAAGGAATCCGTCGAAATGGCAAAGGCGGGCTACCGCCCGGATGTCAGCGCGGCGCTCTCGAAAAACATCGCCGACGACCATGAGTTCGGCCACGACAATACCGAAACGTGGACGGCGGGCTTCACGGCGAGCTGGAACATTTTCGACAACGGTGTGACGCAGTCGGGCATCGAGACGGCGAAAGCGGCGCTCCGTGCGAAAGAGGAAGCGGCGGCCGCGTCGAAGGAACAGATTCAGCTTGACGTGCGCCAGCAGTACCTCTCGCTCCTCGCGGCGGAAAAGAACATCCATACGACGTCGAAAGCCGTCGAACAAGCGGAGGAAGATTACAAGATCGCGCAGGTCCGCTACAGCGCCGGCGTCGACACGAACCTCGCCGTCATGGACGCGCAGGAAAAACTCACGAGCGCGCGCACGAACTACTACACGGCGCTCTACAACTACAACACGAGCAAGGCCGCGCTCGACAAGGCGATGGGCATCCCCGTTGACATCGACGTGCCGCGCTACGTCGCAGCACAACAGGCAGGCGACACGCGGAATAAGACACTCGACGCCTCGCTCCTGCACGAGAAGCTGACGAAGGAAGAGGAAGCGGCGCTCCGCGAAGTGAAGCCGACGGTCAAGACGGCAGCGGCGCGCGCTGCCGATGAAGCGAAAGCGGCGAAGGCCGAGCAGGCGAAAGCGGAAAAGGCGACGACCAAGAAAGAAGAGCAGGTTGCGACAAAAAACGAAAGCACGCAAAAGCCCGAAAATCAGGAAGTGGTTTCGGAGGATACGCAACAGGAAAGTAGTAACGTCGAAGCGGAATTGGCGGGCTGAACTGTGTGATGTAATGTCATTGTGTTAGAGGAAAATAGGCTCACAAACTCCAGCCTCCCTCACCGAGGGAGGGGGACCGCGTTAGCGGTGGTGGGTGTGTGCGGGCGTACGTTTGAACGAATAATGTATTCGCTTCGGGCGTGCTGTACTAGGTGGGCATTATTTGTTTTGTTAGGCTCTTGGGGGCACACACCTCCAGTCAGCTTCGCTGACAGCCCCCAACCACAAGGGTAAAAGCGACCGCATCGGCGCTAAAGCGCCGTGCGTCTGCTTTTCGGGGAGGGGGCCTGAGGTTGATTGATTTGGGCGCTTCCGTTAACGTAATGACATTCAAAAAACGGGGGAACCTACAATGAAAAGGAAAGCCATGGGATATGCCTTGGGCGGTATTTGCGCCATTGTGCTTGTCGTTGGGGTTTTCCTTTTTTATGTGTTTCATTCCAGTGCGGTCAGTGACCGTGTTGCTGGCATCACGTCATCGACGCTCACAGAACAATTGGGCACGGAGACGGAGATCGGCGCGGTCGAGATCGGCTCGCTCCACAGCGTCACCATCCATGATATCGCGATTTATGACAAGCAGGCGGAGTGCATCGTCAAGGCCCCTACGGCCGAGGTGCGCTTGCGCTTGCTTTCTGCGCTCCAAGACCTGTCAGGTGCGGCGGCCATCGACACGATCCGCGTGAGTGACGCCGAGGCCACGCTCGTGCGCCGCGACGATGGAACGTGGAATGTGGAGGATATCGCGCCGAAGTCGTCAGAGGGCAAGGGCTTCTCGGGCAAGGTGGAAATCGAAAACGCGCACGCAACCGTGCGCGCTTATCATCATGAACTTTTGTTCAACGATATCGCTGGCACCATCGATTGCGCCGATGCGCCGACGTACGAGGCCGAGGTCTCGGCGACGAGTGCGGTCGAAGGCGCGGCGCTCCACGCGACGGCGACGCTCTCGAGCGAGCGGCAGATCGTGAACGCCGACGTCACGGGGCTCGATGCCGCGAAGTACGTCGCACTCATTCCGGACGGCGTGCTGCCGGAGAACGTGCATCCCATCGGCGGCACGGTGAAGACGGCGAACGCGACGCTGTACCGTCGCGCGGATATCGGCGACATTTCCCTCATCGGCGAGGGCGAGGTCGACGGCGGCGCCGTCGATGCTTATGGCCTCGCTATCCGCGACGTCACAGGTTTCACGCATTTCACGAACCGCGACATCACGTCCGACCTCACGGCGAAGGTCGAGGGCCAGGCCGTCGACGTTCACGGCAACATCCGTTTCGACACGGCATCGCCCGCGATGAATATCGAGGCGAAGGCCGAGGGCTTCGACCCCGCGCCAGTGCTCGCGGCCGTCGCAGCCGCGAATCCGTCTGCTGTTTCGGCCATCGAAGCCGCCGCCTATGCCGGCGCGGCGGACTTCACGGCGATGGTCGGCGGGACGTTCGCGAATCCGACGGTCGACGGCGACTTCCGCGTCGCGAGCGGCAGCGCGGCGGGCATCGCGTTCCAGAACGCCGGCTTGCACGCGCGCCTCATGGACAATGTCGTGTACATCCAGAACCTCGCGGCCGATGTCTTCGGCGGGAAGGTCACGGGCGAGGGTGAGTTCGCCATCGCCGATCAGTCGTATGCGGCGCATCTCACGGCCAATGGCATCGACGTCGCCGCTGTGCAGTCGTACGCCGGCACGCGCATGACGGGGCTCGAAAACCTCGACGCACTCGCAGGCCGCGCGAAAGCGGACGTGACATTTTCCAGTACCGGCGCGGATGCGGAGACGTTCCAAGCGGGCGGCAGCATGGCCGTCGCACAGGGCGCGTATGGCGCGCTGCCCATCGATACGCTCAGCGCGTCGTTCGGTGTGCAGGGCCGCGACCTCACAATCGATTACCTCAGCGCGCAGCTGCCGAACCGTTCGAGCGTCGGCCTCGAGGGCAAGATCGTGCGTGGCGAGATGCTCGACCTCGCGTTCTACGGCGGCCATTTCGATCTGTCGCTCCTTGCAGATCTCGACAGCCGCATCGATATGCAGGGCTTTTCCGATTTCAAGGGCACGGTGCATGGCAGCCTTGTGAATCCCGAGGTTGCGGTCGATTTTTCCGCGAACCACGGCAAGGCGTTCCACCAGCCGTTCGACAGCCTCGTGCTGAAGGCGTCCGGCAGCCTCGATCACATCGCGATCGATGATTTCCTCATGGAGAACGGCGGCAGGGAGACGTGGATCGTCACGGGATTCGTCGGCCTCGCGGGTGAGAAGAACCTCGACGTGCGCGTCGACTGCATGGGCGCGCGCATGGAGGACATCGCTGCGCTCGTCGCGCCGGAGCAGCCCATCACGGGCAACGTCGACAACACGATCCATTTCACCGGCACGCTCGACCATCCCGAAGCAGTCGGCTACATCCATTTCTATCGTGGCAGCTACGCCGGCGTCCTGCTCTCGGGCATGGACGGCGACTACTTCATCCAGGACGACGTGCTGCGCCTGCAGGTGTTTCACATCTATTCGCCGATGGTCGACGCCGTGCTGAACGGCACGATCGGTCTCGACCAGACGCTCAATCTCGACATCGATGTGCGCGACATCGACATGAAGCGCATCGAGCACAAGCTCCCGTACGAAGTCTCAGGCCACGGTACGTTCGAAGGCCACGTCACGGGCACGATTCCCGCGCCCGTGTTCGACGGCACGCTCGACGCGAAAACGCTCACGCTGAACGGCGTCGACATCCCGCGCGCCTATGGTCATGCGCATTATGAAAATGACGTCGTCACGCTCGACCGCTTCGGCTTCTTGCAGGGCGACGGCAGCTACGACCTCGACCTCGCGGCGAACCTCGCGACGCATGGCCTCACGGGCAACGTGCTCGTGACGGATGCCGACCTCACGAACCTTTGCGCGCTTGTCAACCAGAAAAACGACGTCGTCAAAGGTACGCTCAACGCGTCGGCGATCCTCGACGGCACGATGGAGGATCCGTACGTCGACCTCCAGGGCACGATGACGAAGGGCACGATTGCGGGCTACGACGTTCATGACGTCGCCGTCGCGGCCGTGCTTGAAAACCGCGTGTTGCGCTTTGACCAGTGCATTGGCTACCAGGGGACGGACGGCGTGTTCGAGCTCACGGGCACGGCGGCGCTTGACGGCACGCTTGATCTCGGCCTCACGGCGCACGACATCACGCTCGGCATGTTCGCGAAAGCGGCCGGCATCGGTAAGGATATCGACGTGCTCGGCACGGCGGACATCGACGCGACGCTCACGGGGAACGTTCGGAGCCCCGAAGGGCACATCACGCTCGCGGCGAAGAACGGCGGCATCCAGGGCTCGACGTTCGACACGCTCACGGGCGAGGCGACGCTCTCTCACGGCATCCTCGACGTCAAGAACCTCGTCGTGCAGAAAGCCGTGGCAAATGGAAAGGATGCGCAGACGTATCAGGCGAGCGCGAAAGGCATCGTGCCGCTCCGCGCGCTCACGGCCGGCGCAGACGACGAGCTCGCGGACTTCGAGCAGATTCATCTCGACGTTTCGCTCGACCATGCCGACCTCTCGCTGTTGCCTGTGCTTTCGAATCAAGTCGAGTGGGCCGTCGGCGAGACGCGCGGCAGCGTGCTCGTCACCGGCACGGCGGCGCATCCGCTCTTTTCTGGCGAGCTCTCTCTCCCGGACGGCGCTGTGAAGCTCCGCCTCATCCAGTCGCCCATCGAATCGCTTCATGCGAAAGCATCTTTTCATGGAAATGAAATGACACTCGACGAGCTTTCTGGTAAAATGGGGAGCGGTTCGTTCACAGGCAGCGGCGACGTCACGCTCGCTGGCCTCACGCCCGTCGACTACGCAGCCGACCTCTCGATGAACCACCTCGATGTCGTTTCGACGGCGTACACGGGACCGCTCACGGGCGAGTTCCACGTGACGCCTGGCGAAATCTTCGGCCACGAACTGCCGAAGCTCGCCGGCAAGCTGACGTTCGACAATTGCGAGATCTCGATCCCGATGATCCCCGACAGCGACGGCGAGCTCCCGGACATTTTGCTCGACGTCGACGTGACGGCCGGCGACAAGGTGCATTTCTACAGCTCCGTGCTCTATGATATGTACATCACGGGCGCGGCGCACTTCGGCGGCACGACGCGCCACCCGCAGCCGACGGGCGAGTTCCACGTCAAGCGCGGCGGCACGGTCACGTACCTGAAAAATGTTTTCCAAATTTACGAAGGCACGGCGACGTTCGACCAGGTCGACACGTTCCTGCCGAGCATCCGCTTCCTCGCCGCGACGAAAGTCGGCACGACGCGCATCTTCTTCGGCCTCGACGGCGCGCTCGCGAACCACATGGATGTCAAGCTCACGTCCAGCCCGGAGTACAGCGAGACAGAGATCTTGCGCATGCTGACGCTCCAAAGCTCGTATCGGGCGGGCAGCACGAGCTTTGATGCCGACGACCTCTTGACGCTCGGCTTGCAGATGACCGTGCTCGGCCAGCTCGAAGACCAGATGAAGAGCATCCTCTGGCTTGACACGTTCCGCATCGCGCGCGGCAGCGGCTCGATGCTCGACCAGTCGTCGAGATCCAGCGGCACGGAAGACGATGTGCGCGACGAGACGGAAAATGTCTACAATATCGAAATGGGCAAGCGCATCAGCGACAAGTTCCAGATGCACTACGTCCGCGGCATCGGCGACAACACGAACCGCTACGGCGTGACATACGATCTCAGCGACAACATCGGTCTGATGCTCGACCACGAATCCGGCGACACGCTCGTGGGGATTGAAGCGAGATATAAATTCTGAGATTAGGATTTACTTGACCTGTTGCGGTCGTAACTTTTGCAGCAGCCTCTCCCTTAGGGAGAGGACAGGCGCGGAGCGAAGCGCAGCGCCAGGAGAGGGTCGCTTGCACAGCCTATGATTCAGTAGGACGTTTGATGTCGCCGGTGCGCGCAGGCACCCAAAGCGGTTCGTGCGCGCACCCGCGAGGCGTTACGTCCTACGGACTCAGCAAACGTACAAGGGACCCTTTCCACCGCTAACGCGGTCCCCCTTCCCCTGAGGGGAAGGCTGCTGTGAATGTTACGGTCGCAATAGATTGTGACATTTTTGTGGATGCAATCATTTATCCTGAAGGAGGTGTGCGGATGCGTCTCGACGATTACATCAAGGAATTGCAGAATGTTGAATTATTAACGTCTGAAGAAGAACAATCCCTTTGGCGCGCTTACAAAAGCGATGGCGACGCATCTGCGCGCCGCCATCTCATCGAGTCGTACCAGCCGCTCGTCTTCAAGCAGGCGCTCCCGTACCGCGCCCTGCCGAACATCATGGACGTCATCCAGGAGGGCACGGTCGGCCTCATCGAGGCCGTCGAGCGTTACGAGCCCGCGCGCGGCGTCGCGTTCAGCCTGTTCGCTGTGCACCGCATCCGCGGTCGCATGCTCGACTTTCTGAAAAAAGAAGGCGCGTCGGACATCGCCTGCATGGACGCGCGCCCCGACGAAGGCGGCGAGTCCATGAAGGAAAGCCTCGCCGATGCCGCAGCGCTCTCCGTGCCGGAGACGGCGGAATCGCACGAGCTTGCCGGCCGTCTCCACGCGGCGATGGACCGCCTGCCGGAAAAAGAACGCGCCGTGCTCACAGGCGTCTATCTCGAAAGCCAGCCCATCGATGCGATGGCCGACGCGCTCGACGTTTCGACGTCGCACGTCTACCGCTTGCAGAAGAGCGGCATCCGCCGCGTGCGCGGCATGCTCTCGCGTTTCATGCACCATTGGTGAGTCGTCAAAAAAAGAGAAAACAGGCGCTTCTCTCGCGAGAACGCACGATAATCACGAAAAAACCGCGAATCTTCGCGGTTTTTCTTTTTTTCGATGCGTGAGATTTTTCCTTGTTGCCGCGAATATAAAGCAAGAATCCAAAAGGAAACGGGAAGAGAAAGGAGAGAGCCCTGTGGGAGACGAACGCAAACAGCAGAAAGAGCAGAAGCAGCAATCGATCCGTGCGGCGCGCGACTGGCTGGCGGAGGCTGACGCATCGCTCACGAGCGGCAGCGGCCTCAAGGGCGACCTCAAGGTCATGCTCGCGCAGGCGGAACTCCAGCGCGCGCAAGAAGCGGGACCGACGAGCAAATGGACGCGTGCGCGCCGCTGGGCGTGGCGCATCGTGCCGCTGACGGCGGCAGCCGTCGTCGTCGCGCTCGCATGGTTCTTGACGCCGGCCGTCGCGCCG
>NZ_JALFCU010000025.1 GCF_022771645.1 Selenomonas sp. | reverse complement strand
GTCTGTCAAGCTTATTCTTGAGAATTCACGCAACTTTAACGAAAAAATCGTCCCTGCATCGCGGACAGCGGTGGGGGGAAGAGAAAAAAATAGAACCCCGAACCCTTGATTTTATTCAGGTTCGAGATTCTGAAAATGCATATGTCTTGCGGGGGGGGGACAATTACGTTATAATAACACAAGATATCCACAGCGGACACGCGAGCGCAAGCTTTCGGATGTCCGCTGTTTTTTTGTGTGCAGGGAGCGTTGCGGATGGATCAGCAGTTTGCCTTCAATGTATGGGATGCGGAATCGGGGAAAGCCGTCATCGAGGCGGCGGCGCGACAGGGGCGGAGCGTGATGCTCCAGACGTCGGCGCGTGTGTTCGCTGCGATGGATTGTGCGGAGTTCGCTGCGCATGTGCGCGCATTCGCCCGGCGGCGCGGCGTGGCGATGACGCTGCATCTTGACCACTGCAAAGACCGAGCATTGCTTCGCGCGGCGGTCGATGCGGGATGGGATGCCGTGATGGTCGATGCGTCGAGTTTGCCGCTCGCAGAGAACATCGCGATGACGAACGAAGTTGCCGCGTATGCGCACGCGCACGGCGTGCGCGTTGAGGCGGAGGTCGGCCAAATCGGGAAGACGGGACAGGCGGGGGACGATGCGTCGATTCCCGTCGCTTCGATGGATGACATCCGCGCGTTCCTCGCGCAGGCGCACATCGATTTTTTTGCGGCGGCCATCGGCACGGCGCACGGCCTGTATCACGGCACGCCGGTGCTGCATCACGACATGATCGATGCCATCGGACGGCTGACGCCTCTGCCGTTCGTCATCCACGGCGGCACGGGGCTATCGGACGCGGCGCTCCTCGCTTTGCTCACGCATCCGAACGTGAAGAAGATTAACATTTCGACCGACGTGAAGCAGGCGTACCGGCGCGGAATCCTCGCGAGCATCGACGAAGGCCTGTTGCACGTCACGACGGGGCAGGGCTTTGAGGCGACGCGCGTGACGCAGCGGATTTTTGAGGAAATCAGCAACGCGGCGGAAGCGAAACTCGCGCTGCTTGACGCGCCGAAGGAGATGGCAAAGTGACGGACACGCAAGCAAAGAACATCCTCGTCTTGAACATGGGCATGAAGAGCATCCGGAGCATCATCTTCCGCCCGGACGGCGAGAAGCTCGCCTATGCGGCGCGCCCGCTCGAGACGCAGCTCGATGCGGACATCGTCGTGCAGTCACCGGAGGAATGGTGGACGAAAGCGTGCGCAGTCGTGCGTGAGTCGCTGATCGACGTCGGTCGTGAAAGCATTGGTGCGATCACGGTCACGACGTCGTCGTCGTGCCTCGTCTATGTCGACGCAGACGGACGGGCGCTCGACAAGTGCCTCATGGTGTCCGACAAGCGCGGCCTCATGGAACAAGCGAAGGTGGCGGCTGTCTTCGGTGCGCAGGCGTCTGCTTGTCCGATGCTCGGCAAGATGCTCTGGGTGCAGCAGCATCAACCAGAAAACTTTGCACAGACGGCAAAGTTCCTCGCGCCGAACGATTACCTGCTCGCGCGTATGACGGGACGCTATGTGACGGATGTGTTCGATGCCGTGAAATGTGGTTATGATGCGAGCCGTGCGTGTTATCCGGAGGAAAAGCTACAGCAGCTTGGTTTTTGCTCTGCGCAATTGCCAGACGTGCAGCCGGTCGGCAGCGTCGTTGGCCCACTGACACAGGAGGCGGCGGATGCGCTCAGTCTGTTGCCCGAGACGCAGGCCGTCCTCACGACATACGACGCGATCTGTTCGTTCTTCGGCAGCGGCGTTGCGGAGGAGGGCGAGGCGAGCGACGTGTCTGGCACGGTCACGGTGTTCCGCGCGTTTTCGCGGCGCACGGATCTGCGGCCGAACCCGGATATTTTCCTCATGCCATACCCGGAGCAGCGCATGACGATCGTCGGCGGCTCGAACAACCTCGGCGGCGGCCTCATCGAGTGGGTGAAGCAGTGCTATTACCAGAAGGAAAGCTACCCGTATGAGGTCATGGAGAAAGATGCAGGCGAGGCGCGGCTCGGGGCAGACGGCCTCGTCTTTTTGCCGTACTTGCTCGGCGAGCGCGCGCCCATCTGGAATCCGGAGGCGCGCGGCGTCTTCTTCGGCCTCGAGCGCATGCACACGCGCAAGGAAATGACGCGCGCCGTGTTCGAAAGCGCGGGCTTCATCGACTTCGACATGATCCGCGCCATCGAGGCAACAGGCATGGAAGTGCGCCGCATCCGTTTGTCGGGCGGCCTCGCACGCATCCGCCTGATCTCGGAGCTTAAAGCGGACATCACGGGACGCGATGTCGAAGTGCTCGAGGAATTCGAGACGACGTCGACGGGCGCGGCCATGCTCGCACTCGTGGGACTTGGCGTATTCCCCGACCTGCGCGCGGCAGCCGGCGCGTTCGCCACCGTTCGCATGGTCATCCGCCCGAATGCGGCGCGTCATCAAAAGTATCTGCGGCTCTTTGAACTTTACAAGCGGACGTACCATGCGCTCGAAGGGCTGTTCCATGAGCGCATGGACCTCGTGCGGCAACTGAATCCGAAGCATGAAGTCCGCATCGAAAATCTGTGAGGGGGATCGCGATGGAAGCTTTTTCTTTTTTCCTGCCGACGCGTGTGTATTTCGGCGCGGAGACATGGCAGGCGTCGCTCAAAAGCGAAGCGGCGCACTTGCAGGGAAACGTCATGGTCGTGAGCACGGGGCGCTCGCTCGTGCGACTCGGCTATTTGCCCGCGCTCGTGCGCGAGCTCGAAGCGTTGCGCGGTGGGCGACCGGTCGTCGTCTATGACCAGGTCAGCGCGAATCCGAAACTTCATGAAGTCGAGGAGGCCGTCCGCATCGGCAAGGATGCGCATGTCGACACGGTGCTCGGCTTTGGCGGCGGCAGCGCTATGGATGCGGCAAAAGCGACGGCGGCCGGCATCGGCTCGCCGCACAGCGTGCGCGACCTCCTGCTGCAGGGCATCGCTCCCTCGCCTGAGACGCCGCGCATCTATGCGGTCCCGACGACGGCGGGTACAGGCAGCGAGCTCAGCCGCGGCGCGATCCTCTCGAGCCCGGAAGATGGCGTGAAGACGGGCATTCGTGGCGAGGCCATCGCGCCGGCGGTCGCCATCGTCGACAGCAGCTTCACGTGGCACGTGCCGCCGCGCACGACGGTGGAGACGGGATTCGACGTGTTCGCGCACGCGATGGAGAGCTATGTGTCGAAAAAATCGAACGAGGTGTCCCGCATGTTTTCCGAGCGCGCGCTCGCGCTCGTCGGCACGCACTTGCCGCGCCTCATGACGACACCGGACGACCACGATGCACGGGATGCCATGAGCTACGCGAGTCTGCTCATGGGCAGCAACCTCGCAAATGTCGGCACGGCGTTACCGCATCGCATGCAGTATCCCGTCGGCGCGCAGACGGACACGAGTCACGGCGCGGGGCTCCTGGCACTCTATCCCGCGTGGCTGCGCCATGAATACGCGGTTTCTGCCACGCGTGTCGAGCGCGCCATGACACTGCTGGCAGGGCATCCGTGCGATGGACGCGCGGCGTGTGAGGCGGCGTTTTTAGCCTTCGTGGAACGCATCGGCGGACGGCACGGCCTTCATGCACTCGGCGTCACTTCGGAGCCATCGACGCTCGCGGCAAAAGTGACAGGTGCCATCGAGCGCGACCCGGCAGCGGCAGAACCGGATATTCTCCGGCGCATCTATGCAGAATCCATGGATTGACAGGAAAGGGGAACATGATGCAAGGACTCATTATGGCGGCCGGCAAGGGCAGCCGCATCTATTGTCTCACGGACGGTGAGCCAAAATCGTTTTTGGAAATCGGCGGGGAGAAACTGATCGAGCGCAATGTGCGCATGCTGGAAGAGCGCGGCGTCACGGATATCACGCTCGTCGTCGGCTATCACGACGACGTGTTTCGCAAGCTGTTCAGCACGCATCCGAACATTCATTTCGTGTACAATCCGTTTTACCCGCTCGCGAATGTCATCAGTTCATACTGGATGGCGCGCCATGCCGTGAGCGAGGACTTCGTTTATCTGCACGCGGATACGATCTGCGAGGACGCGCTTTTTGATCGTCTGCTCTCGCATGCGGGTGATATCGTGCTGCCCGTGGACACGAAGCCGTGCGACGAAGAGGCGATGAAGGTACAAGTGGTGGATGGGAAGGTCGTGCGTATCACGAAGCAGATGCCCGTCAGCGCGGCGGCTGGCGAATTCATTGGTATTGCGCGTTTTTCGAGCGCTACGGTGCCCGCGCTCGCACAGGCCGCAGACGACGTGCTGCGCGAACAGCGGTTCGACGAATATTTCGAAGCGGCCATCCAGCGCGTGCTCGACCGTCATCTGTTCGATGCGGAAATGCTCGATACGGACGGCCTGCGCTGGCAGGAAGTCGACTTCGAGGAAGACTATCGCCGCGCGCAGCAGCTCTTCGGCGAGGAGCGAAAAGCATGAACGGGAAAGATGCGCTCTACATCGCGTACCGCTGCTGCAAGGCGGAACTCAGCCGCATGGCGTTCTGCATCGAGGCATTGCTGCATCCCATCCAGCCGAAGAAAATCGTCTTCTGCTCGACGGAAGGCATGGGCGGGTACGGCGACAACCCGAAGGCCATCGCGGAACGGCTCCATGCTGACCATCCAGAGTACGAGCTCGTCTGGCTTGTCAACGACATGACGAAGCCGTTCCCGCCGTATATCCGCAAGGCGGCGAACACGCTCTGGAGCCGGGCGTACGAATACGCGACGGCGAAAATCTGGATCGACTGCCATCGCAAGCCATTTGGCACGCGGAAGCGGCGCGGGCAGTATTATCTGCAGACGTTCCATTGCAACGTCTGTTTCAAGCCGCTCGGCGCAGACCGCGGCGGCAAGATGCCGCGCATCGCCGAACTGGTCAGCGAGGCGGACTCCGCGCTCATCGACTGCTGGCTCACGTCGTCAAAATGGAACGAGGACATGGTGCGCCGCGCGATGTACTACAAAGGAGCCGTCGAGCGTGTCGGCTCGCCGCGCTGCGATATCCTGTTTCGCGACAACAACGCGCTGCGCGCTCGCATCCGCACGTCGTTCGGCATTCCCGAGGACGCAAAGATCCTTCTATTCGCGCCGACGTTCCGCGCTGGCAGCCAGACGCGTCGCCGCACGGTCGAGGCGGAGCGCGTCACGCTCGACTTCGAACGTGTGCTCGCTGCGCTCACGGAACGCACGGGAACGCAGTGGTATCTCATGCTGCGCCTGCATCCGCAAGTGGCCGCGCACCTTGAGCGTTATCCGCTGACGGGGCATGTCACGCGCGTCGTCGACGCCAGCCAGTATGGCGACGCCTATGAGCTCCTCGCTGCGTCCGATGCCTTGCTCACAGACTACTCGTCGCTCGCGTTCGATGCGAGCTTCGCAAAGATGCCCGTCTTCCTCTACGCTGACGACCTCGAGGCCTACCAGTCCGATCGCAACCGACTGTACTTCGACATGCACCACCTACCGTTCCCGTTCGCAGAGACGGAGGACGAACTCGTAGGCTGCATCCAGGCATTTGATTGGAAACGGTATGAAGAACAACTCAACACATTTTTCGAGCCGATGGAACTCAGCGAAGACGGACGAGCCGCCGAGCGCGTCGAGCGGATGATTGAGCGGTTGATAGAATCGTGAAGAAAAGAAAATGCGTACGGCAACGGAATTTTGCGTACGCATTTTTTATGAGCGTTTTTATGAAAAGAAGGCGCGGAGCGCATCCGCTGCGACGCCCGGCTTCAGCGCGTTCATGCAGCCGTTGTTCTTGCGCGCGCAATGGGTCTTGCAGCAGGCGGTGCACTCGTAGGGGCTGCGGAGGAAGGTGTGGCCTTTTGTGAGCGGGCCGTAGATCTCTGGGGCTGTCGGGCCCCAGAGGGAGAGCGTCGGCGTGCCGACGGCTTCGGCGATGTAGAGGGGACCAGTGTCGCCGGTGAAGAGGAGCGTTGCGCTTTTGAGAAGAGCGGCGAGCTCGAGGAGATTTGTCTCGCCGGCGATGGAGAGCGACGGGTGATCCGTTCCGTCCGCGAGGACGCACTGCGTTTCTGCGATGTAGGGCGCGTCGTTTTTTGCGCCGCTGAAGACGATCTGCACGTCTCGCGGGACGGCGCGGAGCGCCTCGCCGAAGTACGCAGGCGGCCAGTTTTTATCCGGCCACGTTGTGCGGACGCAGACCATGAGGATCGGGCGCGTCGTGTCGATGTTGTGCGATGCCCAAAATTTTTTTGCGTAGCCGTTCAAATTTTTCGGGAGCGCGAGCACGGGGCCGGGCTGGAACGTTTCCGCGCCGAAGCCGAGCGGGGCGAGCGCCGTGTAGTAGCGGCGGATCTTGTGCGGATCGGGGATGTCGGGCGCCATCTCCGTCATGAAGAGCGGGTTGCCTTCGTGGCGTTCGTGGATGCCGATGCGGCGCGGCGCACCGGAGAGGCGCGTGAGGATGCCGGTGAGGAAGAGGCCTTGGAGATCGAGCGCGATGTCGAACGTGTACGGCGCGAGCAGGGCTCGCGCTTTTTTGATTTCGCGGATGCAATCGATGAGATGCAGGTGCGCGCTCGCTTCGTCGAGCGGGCGACGATCCCAGACGAGCAGGCGGTCGATGTCAGGATTGCCTGCAAGCAGCGTGCTCGCGGGCGGGCTCGCGAGCCAGGTGAGCTCGGCGTCCGGCAGGAGGCGGCGCAGGTTGTGCACGACGCTCGTGACGTGTAGCACGTCGCCGATGGCGCTGAGGCGGACGATGAGGATGCGCGCGTGCGCAGGCAGCGCCGGCGTTTCCGTTGGTTTTGTCATGACGATGGTTCCTTTGCTAGGGAAATCATGGTAAAATACAAAGATAAGTTTCGAAATGATTCGTTGACAACTATCTTATCATATTCGCGCGAGCATGCGCAAAGGCGGAGGAAAAGAAATTGCTGGAGGAAATCGATATCCGTTCGATGGCGAGCGATGCGGCGTTCGAGCGGGGACGCAGATATTATCGGCAGAATCGCGTGAAGGATCTCTGGGAAAGCGACATGACGCCGGGGGCGTATGATGCGGTCGTGCGAGGGTCGCGAATATATTATACACATGTAGCTTTCGACGACGATGGATATGTGGATGACTATAGTTGCACGTGTCCTGCCTCCGAGCTGTACGACGGCCCGTGCAAGCACGTCGTCGCGACGATGTTCGAGATCATGGAGCGGGAACAGTTTTCACGCGGGCGGCGGACGGGGTCGCGCAGCGCGCGCAAGGCGAAGAAACGCCCGAGCGATGCAAAGCGCCTCTTGGAGCTGTTTGCGTCAGAACCCGCCGTCGCTGCCGCGCCGCAGGTCGAGACGCGCGTCCACCTCGTGCCGCGCCTCTATCTGCAGGAGGAATACCGCCAGCTATCGAAGTGGCTCGAGTTCCGCATCGGCGCGGAAAAGCTCTATGTCATCCGCAACCTCCGAGACTTCCTGCAGCAGGCGCGGAGCGGCGACATCGTGGAGTTCGGCAAGAATCTCACGATCGACACGCGCCGCATGGTGTTCGTCGACGAGGCGTCAAAGCGACTCTGGGCGATGCTGACGCGCGCCGAGAAGGCGGAGCGCGACCTCATGCAGTACAGCGCGGGCTTTTCGTATTATGGCGGCTACCGTAGCAGCTTCCTCTTCGACCAGAAGCGCTTCAAGCTCACGCAGGGGACGATGCGCGAGCTGCTGGAGCTCTTGGGTGATGAGCCCATCGAGACGCATTTCCTCGACGAGGAGGCCATGGACGCGCACGTCGTGCACGGGCGGCCGCCGATGCAGATCGAGATGACGGACGAGGGCGCGGATGGCGCGTCGCTCGTGCTGCGCTCGCAGGACGGCGCGATGTATGGCGTCACGACGGAAGGAGACATTTCTTATGCTTCACAAAAAGGCATTTTCTATTTGACGGATCCTGCGGATGCAGCGGTGATGAAACCGGCGTTTGTGGCGTTTGTCAATGAAGATAAACTCCACCTCGACCGCAAGGACCTCGAGCCGTTTTTCCGCAAGGTGCTGCCCGCGATGGAGGATGCCGTCGAGGTCAAGATCGCGGACAGTTTCGCGCAGCAGTTCCAGCTCGTGCCGCTCCATGCGCGGCTCTATCTCGACTACCACGGCGACGGCGTCGAGGTGCGCCCCGTGTTCGCCTATGAAGACATCGAGTTCAACCCGCTCGTCTCCGACGGGCCGCGGCAGAAGCGGAGCGGCCGCATCCTCGTGCGCGACGACCGCGGCGAGCAGGAGATTGAGAACGTCTTTGCCGCATATGGCTTTGAAAAAGACGGGCAGGTCTACGTGCAGGCGGACGAGGAGCGGAGCTATGATTTCCTGACGGAGGCGCTGCCCGCGCTCGCGGAAAAAGCGGAAGTCTACTATGCGGACGCCTTCCAGAAAAAGCCCGTGCAGCAGATGCCGAAGATCACGGCCGGCGTGTCGGTGAACCAGGACAACTTGCTCGAGGTCACGTTCTCGACGGAGAACATCGACTTTGACGAGATTCTCGCCATCCTGCGCGACTACCGCGAGCGGCGGCGCTACCACCGCATGAAGGACGGCACGTTCGTCACGCTCGGCGACCAGCAGCTCAGCGGCCTCGCGGATTTCGTCGAGACGACGGGGCTGAAGAAGGGCGTCGCGGACGAGGACGGCAAAGTGGAGCTGCCGCTCTCGAACGCCATGGTGCTCGACACGATTGCGCGCGAGGACGAGGGCCTGCGCCTCGAGCGCAGCAAGGCGTTCCGCCGCGTCGTGCGCGACATCCGAAATCCGCAGGACGCCGACGTCGAGGCCGACGTGCCGCAGAGCCTCGAAAAAATCCTGCGCGACTACCAGGTCACGGGCTTCAACTGGCTGAATTCGCTCGCGCATTACGGCCTCGGCGGCATCCTCGCCGACGACATGGGCCTCGGCAAGACGCTGCAGGTGCTCGCGTTCTTGCTCGCGAACAAGGACGGCCGCCGGAGCAAACTGCCCACTGGGCAGTTTGCTCCATCGCTCGTCGTCGCGCCGACGTCGCTCGTCTACAACTGGCTCGACGAGGCCGAGCGCTTCACGCCGGAGCTCAAAGCGAAAGTCATCGCCGGCACGAAAGCGGAGCGCAAGGCGCTTTTGGCGGAATCAGGAACGGAATGCGACGTGCTCGTCACGACGTACAACATGCTGCGCCGCGACATCGACCTGTACGAAAACCGCACGTTCCGCTACGTCTTCCTCGACGAGGCGCAGCACATCAAGAACCCGTCGACGCAGGCCGCGCGCGCCGTGAAAAAGCTCAAGGCCAGCGATTATTTCGCGCTGACGGGCACGCCCATCGAGAACACGCTGACGGAGCTCTGGTCGATCTTCGATTTCCTCATGCCGGGGTATCTCCTGAACCACAACAGCTTCAAGGCGCGCTACGAAGTGCCGATCGTCAAGGAAGAAAACGAGCGCGCGGTGAAAAACCTGAAGCGTCACGTCCTGCCGTTCATCCTGCGCCGCCTGAAGCGCGACGTGCTGACGGAGCTGCCGGACAAGGTCGAGCGCCGCATGGCTTGCGAGATGACGCCGAAGCAGGAGAAAGTCTATCGCGCGTGGTTCTTGCAGAGCCAGAAGGAATTCCGCGATGTCATGAAAGAGCGCGGCATGGACGGCAGCCGCCTGAAGATCCTCTCCATCCTCACGCGCCTGCGGCAGATCGCCTGCGACCCGTCATTGTTCCTCGAAGACTACGACGGCGGCTCGGGCAAACTCGACATGCTCGAGGAAGTCGTCAGCGACGCCATCGCCGCCGGTCACCGCATGCTGATCTTCTCGCAGTTCACGACGATGCTCGCGCACATCGGCGCGCGCCTCGCCGCAGACAAGGTCGAGTACCTCTACCTCGACGGCAGCACGCCGTCGCTCGAACGCATCCGCCTCGTCAAAGCGTTCAACGCCGGCGAGGGCGCGGCGTTCCTCATCTCGCTGAAAGCGGGCGGCACGGGTCTGAACCTCACGGGCGCGGACATGGTCATCCACTTCGACCCGTGGTGGAATCCCGCCGTTGAAGATCAGGCGACCGACCGCGCCTACCGCCTCGGCCAGCGCAACAACGTGCAGGTCTTGAAATTCATCACGAAAGACACGATCGAAGAAAAGATCTACCAGCTGCAGGAAAAGAAAAAATCCCTCATCGACCAGATGATCCAGCCCGGCGAAAACTTCCTGTCGAAACTCACGAATGAAGAGATTGCAGCGCTGTTTGAAAGATAAGCTCAAAAATTACGCCTCCCCTCAGAGGCAATGTCATTAGGTTAAGCACGAAAGGCTCGCAAATGATAGCCTCCCTCTCCGAGGGAGGGGGACCGCGAAGCGGTGGTGGGTGTGGTGGAGGTAGGCCGTATCAATTTCATCGATTGTATCTGCGAAGGAAATGCCAATGAATCGCACCATTTTCCACGTCGACATGGACGCGTTCTTCGCGGCCGTCGAGCAGCGCGAACACCCGGAGTACCGAGGGAAACCCCTCATCATCGGCGGCCTCGCCGGGCGCGGCGTCGTCTCGACGTGCTCGTACGAGGCGCGGACATACGGCGTCCACTCCGCCATGCCGATGGAGAGGGCGCAGCGCCTCTGCCCGCAAGGCATCTTCATCGAGGGCAACTATCCGCTGTACCAGGCGGCGTCGCACGACGTCTTCGAGATTTTCCATGCGTTTTCGCCCGTCGTCGAGCCGCTGTCCATCGACGAGGCGTTCCTCGACATGACGGGCATGGAGCGCCTGATGACGTCGCCGCACGACTACGCCGTGCGCCTGAAGCGCGAAATCCGCGAGAAAACGCAGCTCGTCGCCTCCGTCGGCATCGCGCCGAACAAATTCCTCGCGAAGATCGCGTCCGACCTCGAAAAGCCGGACGGCCTCGTGGAAGTCCCGCAAGACGCGGCGGGCATCCGCGCGTTCCTCTGGCCGCTGCCTGTCAGCCGCATCTGGGGCGTCGGCAAGAAGACGGAGCAGCATCTCCTGACGCTGCGCGTGCGCACGGTCGGCGACCTCGCGAAGCTGCCGGAGGCGACGCTCAAAAAGAGCTTTGGCGAAAAGACGGCGGCGCAGCTCCGCGCGCTGAGCCATGGCCTTGACGACCGCCCCGTCGCGCCGCGCGGCCCGCAAAAATCCATCGGCAGGGAAGAGACGTTCACGGAAGACCTCCGCGCACAAGCAGACATCGAGCGCGCGCTCCACTACCTCGCGGGCGAAGTCGGCTGGCGCCTCCGCAAAGCGGGCCGCAAGGCGCGCACGATCACGCTGAAGGTGCGGCGCGGCGACTTCCACACCTGGACGCGCAGCCGGACTTTGGGCCGCCCGACGAACTTCGACGACGAGCTCTACGCCGTCGCGAAGCAGCTCTATCATGACCTCCACCCGACGGGCGGCATCCGCCTCCTCGGCATCAGCGGCAGCAACTTCGATGAGAGCGAAGAGCTCGCGCTGTTCGGCGAGGAAACAAACGCAAAAAAAGAACGCCTCTACGGAGTCGTAGATGCGTTGAAGCAACGATTCGGGAGAGACATCATAAAGTAACGGCAAAGAGCAGCCTTCCCCTCAGGGGAAGGGGGACCGCGAAGCGGTGGAAAGGGTCCCCTGTACGTTCAATGAATTCGTACAGAATGACTCTTCGCGGGTGCGAGCACGAAAAGTTAATATACGCGAAAGAGCGTTGCCGACAGGAGTCGGCAACGCTCTTTAAAAAAGGGGTCCAAAATGCCGTTCGCTTACTATGTCGAAAACCTGCGAATTGCAGGTGGGTACCTTAAGTCGCGCTTCCGTTGATTCGTAACTTGCGAGTGAACGTCCACGAGAATCAAATCGGGTTCCCTTATAAACGTGTAGGTTCGACATAATCTGAAGCCCACGCACATCCCAGGCGGTTCCTTCTTTGAGTGTTACTATAGCATAAAAGTTTTTTGGATACAAGTCTTGACAAGGTGCAAAAAGCAATTCTTTCGACTTTTTTTCGCAGGACTTTCGTGCGTCAATGGAACGACCGCAGGAGAAACATGACGAAATACGTCAGTCCGCCGGCGATGAGCGGGCCGACGGCCACGCCCTTGAACGCGATGACGCCGACCATCGTCCCGATGATCAGCGCGGGGATGAGCTCCGTGTCCTCCGAGAGCAGCTTCACGCCGCCGCCGCCCGCGATGGCGGCGAGCAGGCCGGCCGTGATGGCGATGAGGCCGGGCGCGGATTTGAACGAGTCGATCATCGTGGAGATCGTGATCTCGCCCGTCGCGATCGGCACGAGGATGGCGGCCGTCAGGAGGATGATGCCCCAGTTGAGCCCGTGCGAGCCGAGCGCCGCGAGCGGCGCCGTGAGGCCGAGGAGGCTGATGACTTTCAGCGCGAGCACGATGCCCGTCGCGTAGACGACCGTCATGTTGTGACCGAAGTACGCGAGCACGAGCACGGCGAGCAGCGTCGTGATTTCCGTATACAAATCCATCGCCTGTCTTTCTTTGTCGTTGAAAAAAATGTTTGCAAGGTGTACAATTCCGTCGCGAGCTATTATAATGGATGAAAGAACTTTTGAAAAGGAGCATTTTTCATGACAGAACCATATAGCGTCGCCGTCAGCTACGGCGACGACCTCGGCTGGATCGATTACGATGCGGACGCGAAGAAAATCACCGTGAACCTCGCAAACGACGAAGGCCGGGCGAAAGCCGAAGCGTTCCTCGGCAAAAAGCTCACGCTCCAGGTCCCGCACGAGACGCTCATGGACTTCACGGAAGAGACAATCGAGCCGTGGGCGAGCAAGGAAACGTTCCAGCTCGCGCTCACGCGCCTCTGGGAAGCCACGGACGTGCACGTCGACTGGAGCCGTCCCGTCGACTACGTCAAAGCGCATCCGCACTACTAATCACCACCCTAGCCCCCCTCTCAGAGGGGGGAGGGCCACGAAGTGGCAGGGGGAGTCCCCTGTATGTCAAATGAATCTGTAGATATGAACTTCCGCGGGTGCGAATGAGAATTTCGCACCCGCAACTTTTTTGTAACAAACGTTACTGTTGCTCCACATCGTTCGTGCTAAGATAAAGCCATCGAAAGCAACGAGAGAGCGAAAAGGAGCGATTTTCATGGAAAACAAGATGTTCTGCTTCCAGTGCCAGGAAACGGCGCGCTGCCAGGGCTGCACGCAGGTCGGCGTCTGCGGCAAGAAGCCGGAGGTCGCAGCGATGCAAGACCTCCTGATCTACGCGACGAAAGGCCTCGCGGCCGTCGCGACGCAGGCGCGCGCCGAGGGCAAAGCGGTGAGCCGGGACGTCAACCATCTGGTGTCCGTGAACCTCTTCGCGACGATCACGAATGCGAACTTTGACCGCGAAGCGCTCATCGTCCGCATCGAGCAGACGCTCGCGGCGAAAGCGGAACTCTTGAAAGCCCTTTCCGGCACGGACCAGCTGCCGGCCGCCGCGCTCTGGACGGCGGAGCGTTCCGCGTTTGACGAGAAGGCAGCGTCGGAAGATGTCGGCGTGCTCGCGACGAAGAACGAGGACGTGCGCAGCCTGCGCGAGCTCATCACGTACGGCCTCAAAGGACTCGCGGCGTACCTGAAGCATGCGAATGCGCTGGGTGAAGAGGACGAGACGATCGACGCGTTCCTGCAGGAGGCGCTCGCGAAGCTCCTCGACGACACGCTCACGGGCGACGACCTCACGGCGCTGACGCTCGAGACGGGCAAGTGGGGCGTACAGACGATGGCGCTCCTCGACAAGGCGAACACGGAGCACTACGGCAACCCCGAGATCACAAAGGTCGACCTCGGCGTGCGCAAGAACCCGGCGATCCTCATTTCCGGTCATGACCTGCGCGACCTCGAGATGCTCCTCGAGCAGACGAAGGGCACGGGCGTCGACGTCTACACGCACGGCGAGATGCTGCCGGCGCATTACTATCCGTTCTTCAAGAAATATGACAACTTCGTGGGCAACTACGGCAACGCGTGGTGGCAGCAGAAAGAAGAGTTCGAAGCGTTCGGCGGTCCCGTGCTCTTGACGACGAACTGCCTCGTGCCGCCGAAGGACAGCTACAAGGCGCGCATCTTCACGACGGGCGCGGTCGGCTTCCCCGGCTGCCCGCACATCGAGGCGCAGGCCGATGGCACGAAAGACTTCTCCGCGCTCATCGAGCTCGCAAAAAAATGCCCCGCTCCGAAAGAACTCGAGCAGGGCACGATCGTCGGCGGCTTCGCGCATGAGCAGGTCTTCGCGCTCGCCGACAAGGTCGTCGACGCCGTCAAGAGCGGCGCCATCAAGAAGTTCGTCGTCATGGCGGGTTGCGACGGCCGCATGAAGAGCCGCGACTACTATGCGGAGTTCGCGAAGGCGCTGCCGAAGGACACGGTCATCCTCACGGCCGGCTGCGCGAAGTACAAGTACATCAAGCTCGGCCTCGGCGACATCGGCGGCATCCCGCGCGTGCTCGACGCCGGCCAGTGCAACGACAGCTACAGCCTCGCGCTCATCGCGCTGAAGCTCAAGGAAGTCTTCGGCCTCGCGGACGTCAACGAGCTGCCAATCGCGTACAACATCGCGTGGTATGAGCAGAAAGCCGTCATCGTGCTCCTCGCGCTGCTGCACCTCGGCGTCAAGAACATCCACCTCGGCCCGACGCTCCCGGCGTTCCTCTCTCCGAACGTCGCGACCGTGCTCGTCAAGAATTTCGGCATCGGCACGATCACGAACGTCGAAGACGATATCAAGTCGATGATCGGCTGACGCGCTCGATGCGCTCGATGCGGATCGCCCCGACGGGGCAGTCCATCGCGATGTCCCGCGCGTCGTCATAAAACTCCATAGGGATTTCCCCGGAAGCCTCTGCGCGCCCGTCCGTTCCCATGCGGAACACCGTCGGGCAAGCGCCTGCGCACATGCCGCAGGCGACGCAGAGGCTTTTTTCTATCATGGCGTTTGCGATGATGTTCATCGGCATCCTTCCTTTGCGAGGGAAAATGTGTCGTTTTTGCGACGGCTTTGCGAATCCGTGTGACGGACGGCGCGATTTCATGTTATACTGGACACATGAAAAAAGAACCTTTGAAAGCAAAAAAACGGCCGGAGTGGAAGGCGCTCGCGATGCTCTTTGCGCTCGCCGTCGCGTTCGGCAGCGGCCTCGCGCTCTATCTGCACGGCACGCCGCGCGCCGAGGACGTGAAGAGCCCCGTGGGCGAGGGGCTCACGGGGCTGCGGGAGACGACGGAGGCGAGCCCGGCGGCGTACGCGCCGCTCCTCTCGTGGGACCGGGACACGCAGGCCGTCGTCTACGAGATTGAGTTCGCGACCGAGCCCGACGAGGCGGACGAGCACCGCATCTACGCGACGCGTGCCGTCTACACGAACCATTACAATGCGCCGCTGCGCGAGATCGCGGGCGCGTATCTCGGCAAGCAGCCCATCTACTGGCGCGTGCGCTCCATCGGCTTTGACGGGCAGCCCGTGAGCAGATGGAGCAAGTACGCGGCGCTCTACACGTCGGAGGACGAGCAGGACTACGACCGTCCCGTCGTGTTCTCGGAGTACGGAGACGGCAACGGCACGACGCTGCTGTATCCTGTCTATGACTGGGTCGGCATCGCGGGCGCGGCGGGCTACACGGTCGAGCTCTACGCCGGCACGGCCGACGACGCGACGGCGGGCAAAGCGACGCTCGTCGACACGATGCACGCCGACGTGACGGAGATCTACGACCGCCTGCCGCGTATCGGCACGTACGCCTGGCGCGTGCGCGCTGTCGATCCGAGTGGCGCGTACGTCGGCGAGTGGTCGGCGTTTCACGAAGTCCGCGCCGAGCCGTCGGACCGTTGGCAGGTCGCCGTGCTCGGCGACAGCATCAGCCACGGCGGCGGCCATTATTCCTACAGCCCGGCGGACTTCGAGTTCAGCTGGCTCGCGTATCTCGACTTCCCGGCCATCAACCTGTCGTCCTCGGGCGACCTCGCGTCCATGACGCGCGAGCGCTTCGAGCGCGACGTGCTGCCGTTCCATCCACGCTACCTTTTGATCTTCACGGGCACGAACAGCCTGCGCGCCGGCGTCGACCCCGATGACGTCATCGACGACCTCGAGGCGATGAAAGTGCTCGCGCTCGCAAACGGCATCCGTCCGATCTTCTTGACGCTGCCGCCCATCAATCCGACGAACATCGCGCACGTCTTCGACGAGCCGACCGTGGACGACTGGCAGGCGCGTTTCGCCCGCGTGAACGCGTACATCCGCCGGCAGGCCTGCATCGATGATGCAGCTGCGTTCACTACGCCGGACGGCGTGCTGCCGACGGAGCTCGCGCTCGACGGCCTGCACCCCGACGTCGACGGCAAGCGCCTCATCGGCGAAAAGGTCAACGCCGAGTGGGAAAAAGCGACCGCCGCAGCGGAAAAACAATATCAATCATATCTCGATGAATGAAGAGCTTCAGGACAAGAGGTCCTGGAGCTCTTTTTCTGTGAGGTGGAACGTCTCCTTCAGCGCCTCGCGCCCCATGCCACCGTCGCTCGCGAGGCGGCGCAGGATGTTGCGGCGCGCCGTCTCGAGTCCCTGCTGGTAGCCGATGGCGAACGTCTTGCCGCTGCCGCTCGTCATCTGCTCTTCGTACGCGCGGAAGATCGGCTCGTCCTTGCGCTTGACCGAGTCAAAATCCTGCTGCGTCGACTTCTGCTTCGCGCGATAGTATTCGAGGCGGTCGGGCTGCGGCTCGTAGTCGCCGTCCGCGCTGTAGATCCACGTCTCGCTCGCAGGCCACGAGTCCGTCAGCACTTGCATGATGTGCGGGCGGTAGTCCTGCTCGTAGCGGTCGGCGGCTTCGCGCGGCGTGAGGCCGCGCGCCGTCAGGCGGCTCTTGATGCGCGAGGCGAGGCTCTCCGGCTGCGCCATGATGGCGACCGTGTAGTCGGCGAACGTGTGGAACGTCTCCCAGCCGTGCGTTTTGAGCAGCAGCCAGCAGCCTTCGACGAGGACGATCGGCTTGCGCACGGGCGTGATGTCCGGCACGCGTTCGCGCCGCGCGCGGTCGTAGACGGGCCAGCGCAGGTCATCGCCCGCCGCGAGCGCTGCGAGCTTCGGCGCGAGCGCCGTGAGGTCGTACGCCTGCGGCCCGTACGGCGACAGCGGCTTGCCGTCGGCGTCGAGCGTCGCTGCGAGGTCGGCCGCGCCGCGCTGGAAGCCCTCGAGGCCGAGGCGCTGCACGGGCGCGAGGCCCGAGCCCTGGCCATTGAGCGCGAGGCGCTCGAGGAACAGCGCGAGCGTCGTCTTGCCCGTGTCGCACGGCGCGGCGAGGAAGACGACGACGCGGCGGCCGAGGCGGTGGTGGAGGTTCGTGAGGCGGCGCAGGAGCGGCTCGAACAGTTTCTTGATGGCGTCGTCGCTGTACGACAGCTTGCGCGGCGTCCCGTTGATATTGAGCCGGCACGTGCGCCAGTTTTTTGCAGCCATGGGAACGCAGCTCCTTTCTTCATTCGTTTCTTGCGTTGTATTTCGACAAACACCAAGAAAAATCCTGTCATCTTCACAAAATAGAAGATGTTTCTTCGTGTTTTTGCGAGAATCGGACGAAATTCCATATTTTCGACTGGAAATATCCCGATAGATTGTGCTATGATAAAGAACGAGACGAATTGTCAAGCAATTCACATAATTTATTTCTCCCACAGTCATCATAAAATAAATTTATCACGGAAGGAAGAATTTCTATGGCGCAGAAGATCTCGCGCAGGGATTTCCTGAAGCTGGCGTCGGGGACGAGCCTGTTCGGTCTCGGCGTGCTCGCATCAGGCTGTGCGTCGGAGGCGAAGGACGAGGGCGGCGACGGCTGGATGCCGGACCAGTACCAGGGCCGCGGCGATTTCCCCGCGCACCTGAAGGGGCGCGTCGCGATCTCGCCGCACAACCCGTCCATCATGCGCGATGATGAGAAGTGCATCCTCTGCGGACAATGCATCGAGGCGTGCCACAATGTCATCGGCGTCCACGGCTACTATCCGCTGCCGCTGAAGGACGAGACGGCCTGCATCGGCTGCGGCCAGTGCACGATGTGGTGTCCGACGGGCGCGATCCACGAGCGGCCGGCCGACGAGCAGGTCGAGGCAGCGCTCGCGGACGACACGAAGTTCGTCGTCGTGCAGACGGCGCCGGCGACGAAGGTCTCGCTCGGCGAGGAGTTCGGCATGCAGCCGGGCTCGATCGTCGGCGGCAAGCAGGTCGCGGCGCTGAAGGCGCTCGGCTTTGATGCGGTCTTCGATACGTGTATGTCGGCAGACATGACGATCATGGAGGAGGCGAGCGAGGCGCTCATGCGCCTGACGCAGAAGCAGGACGAGTTGCCGCATTTCACGTCGTGCTGCCCGGGCTGGGTGCGCTTCTGCGAGCTCTTTTATCCCGACCTCATGAAGCATCTCTCGACGTGCAAGTCGCCGGCCGAGATGATGGGCGCGACGGTGAAATCGTATTACGCCGAGAAGAAAGGCCTCGATCCGAAGAACATCGTCTCCGTCTCCATCATGCCATGCACGGCGAAGAAGGGCGAGGCGAAACGCCCGGAGCTCGGCCACGACGGCATGCAGGACGTCGATTTCGTCCTGACGACGCGCGAGCTCGCGAAGCTCTTGAAGAAAAAAGGCATTGACTTCGAACACCTCGACAATGCGGAATACGATTCCATCCTCGGCGAAAGCACGGGCGCCGGCCGCATCTTCGGCGCGACGGGCGGCGTCGCGGAGGCTTCCGTGCGCTCGCTGTACTATTTCGCGACGCATCAGGCGCCGCCGGACGGCTTGCTCGAATGGCAGCCCGTGCGCGGCCTGACGGCCGTGAAGGAAGCGCAGGCCACCGTGCCGGGCGTCGGCACGGTACGCGTCGCCATCGTCAACGGCATGGCGGCCGGACGCCAGATTTTGGAACAAATCCGCAAAGGCGATCTCTCCCGTTGGCAGTTCATCGAGTTCATGGCCTGCCCGGGCGGCTGCATCGGCGGCGGCGGCCAACCGAAGAGCCAGTTCGCGTCGAGCGAAGACATGCGCAAAAAGCGCATTGCGGCACTCTATCAGGAAGACCGCGGCGCGAAACGCCGCTCGAGCCACGAGAATGGCGAAATCCAGACGGTGTACAAGGAATTTTACGGCAAACCGCTCAGCGAACGCGCAGAAAAATTCTTGCACACGTCGTTCAACGACAAGAGCGGCAAGATTTTTGACGCCGAGACGCAGCACGCGGCGAACACGCCGCCGAAAGCTTGACAGGAGGGGGAACGATCATGGCTGTCCTCGTTGACATCACGAAATGCATCGGATGCGAGAGCTGTTCCGTCGCCTGCAAGCTGTGGAACAAGCTGCCATATAACCGGCCGAAGAGCCGCAAGCAAAAAGAAGAAAAAGACCTTGACGACGACACTTGGACCACCATCCAGCGGAAGCGCGTGGACGCGCCGAATGGCAAAGGGTATACGCGTTTCGTCAAAAAACAATGCATGCACTGCCTCGAACCGTCTTGCGCATCGGCGTGCTTCTCGAAAGCGTTGCGCGTCGACCCGGAGACGCACGCCGTCGTCTACATCCCGGAACTCTGCGTCGGCTGCCGCTACTGCATGCTGGCGTGCCCGTTTGAGATCCCGCGCTACCAATGGGACGAAGCGCTGCCGCTCATCACGAAGTGCCAGCTCTGCGTCGGCCGTCTGAAGGCCGGCGACGCGCCCGCGTGCGTCAGTGCGTGCCCGACCGGCGCGTTGACGTTCGGCGACCGCGACGAGCTGCTGAAGAAGGCGCACGCGATCATCGATCGCGATCCCCGCTACGTCAACCACGTCTACGGTGAGAAGGAGCTCGGCGGCACACAGTGGCTCTATATCGCCGACCAGCCGTTCGACCAGCTCGGTTTCAAAACGGATTTCGAAGAGGTCGCGCCGACCGTCTACACGCACGCGTACCTTTCGAAAGTCCCGTTCCTCGCCGCCGCCTGGGGCCTGTTCCTCGCGGCCATCTCCGTGCGCTACTACAAGAAGCACAAGAATGACAAGCCTGCGCCGCCACAGGCGGAAAAGGAAACGAAGGAAACGGGAAATCATGGGGAAGGGGATGGCATGATATGAAAATGAAGAATGCCTATCGTTGCTACCGCATCCTCGGCTGGGACTTCACGATCACGCCGGCGCGCATCGTGCTGCTGGCGCTTGTCGCGTTCATGGGCGCCGTTGCCGTCACGCGCCTCTTGACGGGCTTCCAGTACGTCACGCACCTCACGGATGAGACGCCGTGGGGGCTCTGGATTTCGTTCGACGTGCTGTGCGGCGTCGCGCTCGCGGGCGGCGGCTACTCGACGGCGCTGCTCGTCAGCGGCTTCAAAGTGCAGAAATACGGCGTCGTCGCGCGCAGTGCGCTCCTCACGTCGCTCCTCGGCTACATCCTCGTCATGGCGGGGCTGTTCCTCGACATCGGCCTCTGGCCGCACTTCTGGCGGCCGTTCGTGTCGTGGGGCTATACGTCCGTGCTGTTCGAGGTCTTCTGGTGCATCTCGATCTACACGACGATTCTGACGCTCGAGTTCCACGAGGTCATCACGGAGCGCATGTTCAAGTCGCTGCATCCGTACATCTTGAAAATTTTGCCCGTGCTCGTCATCATCGGCCTCATTTTCCCGATGATGCACCAGTCGTCGCTCGGCGGCCTGTTCCTCATCGCGAAAAGCAAGATGTTCCCGCTGTGGTGGAGCCCGATTCTGCCGCTGTACTTCCTGATTTCGTCGTTCTTCGTCGGCTCGGCCATGGTCTGCGTCGAGAGCGACCTCGCGCGCCGCAACTACGGCCATACGGTCGACCCCGACATCATGCGCCAGCTCACGCGCGTCGGCGGCGCGATCATGGCCGTCTACCTCGTCATGAAGATCGTCGACATCACGATGCACGACCAGTGGAGTTACGTCTTCCTCGGCACGATGCAGAGCAACCTGTTCCTCGTCGAGATGATCGGCGGCATCATCATTCCGCTCGCCATCATTTTCAGCCCGCTCGCGTACAAGAAATGGGGCGTGCTGACGTATTCGTGGCTCGTCGTGCTCGGCGTCGTCATGAACCGCCTGAATTGCGTGTTCACGGCCATGTACAAGTCGGGCGACTATTTCCCGTCCGTCTTCGAGTTCGCCGTCTCCATCGGCCTCGTCTCGGCCGGCTGCCTCGTCTACGGCATCATCGTCGAAAACTTCAACGTCCTCGGCAACGAACGCGCGACGCAGCATCATATCCTGCAGAAGACGGATTTGCTGTAAACAAGCGAAAGAAGCATCTGTTGCCGGACGCTACGAATACAGCAGCCTTCCCCTCAGGGGAAGGGGGACCGCGAAGCGGTGGAAAGGGTCCCCTGTACGTTGTATGAATTCGTACGGCGTAGCTTTTCGCGGGTGCGCGCACAAAACGTTTGGGGCGTCTGCGCGCACCGGCGGTGTCAAAATGCTTGCGTATTCATCAAAACTACAAGCGACCCGCTCCGCCTCGCTGTCGCTCGGCACCTCTCCCTGAGGGAGAGGCTGCTGTAAAAGGTCAGTTCGCATCCATGCCGTCAGGGCATAAATAATCGTTAACAAGAAGCATTTGCACTTTTAAGCGCCCTCCTTTATGATAAGAGCAATTACAAAGGAGGGCGCTTTCATGTCCAAAAAACTTTCCCGCCGCACGTTCCTCAAGCTCGCTGGCAGCGCCCTGCTCGTCGCCGGCGCGGGCGGCGTCTATTACAAGCAAAACGAGCTTGCACGTCTCGCGACGCGCGTCACGGGTGAGGCGCGAGGCATCATTGATGCCTCGTTCGTCCGTCAGATCGTCGCGGCTGACAACAAGATGGCGCGCACCATCATGTGGCAGTCGGCCGCCGCACAGAAGGGCGCGGCCGTCGAACTCCGCGCCGTCGGTACGGAAAGCATCACGCGCTACGCCGCCACGAGCGAGCCGTACAGCGACGACGGCGTGTCGAATTTCCTCCAGACCGCGAAGATCGATCACCTAATGCCTGGCGCATCGTACGAATACCGCCTGCGCGACGGCGAGCGGGCGGGGGACTGGCAGACGCTTCGCGCCGACGACGGCAAGACGTTCTCCGCGCTCGTGTTCCCCGACTCGCAGTCGAACGACTACAGTGGCTGGCAGGATCTCGCGCGCGCGGCCTACGAGCGCAACAGCGACGCAAACTTCTTCATCAACATGGGCGATCTCGTCGACAACGGCGAGGACCACACGCAATGGGACGCGTGGTTCGACGCCGTCGCGCCGCTCGCGGCGAACATCCCCGTCGCGCCCGTCATGGGCAATCATGAGACATACGACCAGAATTGGAAGGTGCGCCTGCCGAAGGCGTACCTCGCGCACTTCGCCGTGCCGGAGGTGGGCAGCAAGCCATTTCGCCGTTACTATTATTCGTTTGACTACGGCCCCGCGCATTTCATCGTGCTGAACACGCAGCAGGACGAGACGGAGGACTTCCATCCGGGACTGCTCGCCGAGCAGCAGGCGTGGTTCGCGGAGGACGTCGCACGAAGCCGCGCGGCGGGGAACGCGTGGAACATCGTGCTTATGCACAAAGACCCGCTGCAATACAGCTTCCAAAGCCGCCCGGAGCGTCGCACCGAGGGGGTCAGTGACGACGGCCGCGCGTGGATGCCGCTCTTTGACGCGCACGGCATCGACATCGTCCTCTCCGCGCACCTCCACACCTACCGCAACCGCGGCCACATCCGAGATTTCCAGCGCGACGCGTCTGGCCCCCTTTACATCCTCACGGGCGTCGCCGGCAACGTCCGCTATCCAGGTCTCTGGAAGGATCACGCCCTCGACGAGCTCGTCGCCCCGCAGCCCGAGGTCGACAACTACATGACGCTGCGCGGCGATGCGCACGCCATCGAGATCGCGAGCTATCAGCCGGACGGCTCGGTCATCGACACGGTGCAGCTCAAAAAATAACAGAGACAAAACGAGCTCAGGCGCAGGCCAGAGCTCGTTTGCTGTCTGTAGTTCGTCTTATTTTTCCACCTCGCACTCCACGACATCGACGCCGATCGCGCGCATGTCTTCGATTTCGCGCGCGTTGCCGCCTTTGCACGTGATGAGCGTGTTGACCTGGTCGATCGTGCCGGAAATGAAGTTGTGGGCGCGGCCGATTTTCGTGTTCGCGGCGAGCACGTAGCACGAGCCTTGGCAGCGGCGCATCATCGCTTCGTTGACAGCGGTCTCTTGCAGGACAGATGTCGTGATGCCGTTCTTCACGCTGATGCCGCCGACGCCGAGGAACGCCTTGTCGGCGTTGATCTTCGAGAGCGAATGCAGCGCGAACTCGCCGACGAGCGATTTGCGGCGGTGATAGAGCTGGCCGCCCGTGAGGATGACGCTGACGTTCTCGTCGGCCGGCATGTTGACGGCGTAGCCGTTGTTCGTCATGACGATGACGTGCTTGCCGCGCAGGTATCGGAGCAGCATCAGCGTCGTTGAGCTCGAGTTCATGAAGATCGTGTCACCATCGGCGATGAGGCCAGCGGCGTAGCGCGCGATCGCTTCTTTCTGCGCGAGGTCCTTGTGCAGCGTCGCGTCGCCGAGGAAGATGTCCTCTTCCTTCAGCGTGCCCTCGACGAGCTCGGCGCCGCCGTGGAAGCGCCGCACGAGCTTTTGCTCCTCGAACATGGCGAGGTCGCGGCGCACGGTCGTCGGCGAGACGCCGAGCCGCGCGGAGACGGTGTCGACGTCGATGCGGTGTTCTTGCTTCAATAGTTTGAGGATCGCCTGCTGGCGCGCCAGCACGATGCTCTTGCTGCTTTTCATGGAGTTCCTTTCTTTCTATATAGAAGGCCGGTCATAATTTCGGTGGGTTGCGTCATAAACGAGACGTTTATGCACGCTTCTGGGGCGTTCCCGAAGAGCGCTGCCGCGTCGTGAAGCCGGGTGATTCCTTCAAGATCAAGGACACGGAGATCATCTGCCTCGACAGCTTCGACCGTACGTGCATCGTCACGACGGACTCGACGGGCCCGGATCGCGAAGAGCTCACCGGCAAGTGCCCGACGGACATGGACGAGAAAGCCGTCAACTATCTGCTGAAGACGCCGGGCGGCAACATCTATCATTCCGGCGATTCCCATTTCTCCATCTACTTCGCGAAGCACGGCAAGGATTACGACGTCGATGTGGCGTTCGGCTCGTTCGGCGAGAACCCGATCGGCATGCAGGACAAGATGACGTCGACGGACATCCTCCGCATGGCGGAAAACCTCCAGTGCAAAGTCGTCATCCCCATCCATTGGGACGTCTGGACGAACTTCCAGGCCGACTGCGAAGAAATCAAGCTGCTCTACGATTTCAAGAAAGACCGCAACGAGTACAAGTTCCATCCGTTCTTCTGGCAGGTCGGCGGCCGCTACGTCTACCCGCAGGACAAGGACAAGCTCTACTTCCATCATCGCCGCGGCTTCGAGGATTGCTTCGAGCATCCGCAGAACATCCCGTTCCGTTCGTGCCTCTGATGTTCGCAGCTTGAAAGGAGAGTTTTCGAGAAATGTTCAAGGAAATGGTCGCGAAAAAGCACTACACGTTCCAGCAGGGCTTCGCGGATTGGAAAGAAGCGATCCGCGCTGCCTGCCAGCCGCTGCTCGCGGACGGGACGATCGATGACATTTATCCCGAAGAGATCATCAAGAAGGTCGAGGAGCTCGGCCCGTACATCGTCATCGCGCCGGACATCTGCATCCCGCATGCACAGGAAGGCCTCGGCGTCCATGAGACGGCGATCTCGTTCATGAAGACGGAGACGCCGGTGCGCTTCGCCGATGACGGCGAGCACGACGCGCGCCTGTTCTTCGTCCTCGCGTCGACGGACAACGCCGTGCATCTCAAGAACCTCGGCGACATGGCAGAGGCGCTTTCCGACGACGAGCTCGTCGCGAAACTGCTGAAGGCGAAGACGCCGGAAGAACTCGCAGCACTGGAGGATTAATACATGGAAATTTTGATGCCCATCTGGGAATTTTTCCAGAACAACATCTTGACGAAGCCGCAGTTCTTCATCGGCTTCATCGTCTTCGCCGGCTATGCGCTCCTGCGCAAGCCAATCTACGAATGCCTCGCCGGCTTCATCAAGGCCGTCGTTGGCTACATGATCTTGAACGTCGCATCCGGCGGCTTGGTCGGCAACTTCCGTCCGGTCCTCGCGGGCCTCAAAGACCGCTTTGATCTCTCGGCTGCCGTCATCGACCCGTATTTCGGCCAGACGGCCGCCCAGATGTCTGTCGAGAACATCGGCCGTTCGTTCTCCATGATGATGATGGTCCTGCTCATCGCGTTCACGATGAACATCCTCCTCGTCCTGTTTCGCCGCTACACGAAGATCCGCACGCTGTTCATCACGGGCCACATCATGGTCCAGCAGTCGTCGACGGCTCTGTGGCTCGTCCTCTTCTGCTTTCCGGACCTCCAGGATCCCGGCGTCGTCCTGATGCTCGGCGTCTTGCTCGGCACATACTGGGCCGTCGCCTCGAACCTCACGGTCGAGCCGGTCGCGAAACTCACAGAGGGCGGCGGCTTCGCCACGGGCCATCAGCAGATGTTCGTCATCTACTTCACGTCCAAGATCGCGAAGAAGATCGGCAACCCGAAGAAATCCCTCGAAAACCTCAAGCTTCCCGGTTTCCTCTCCATCTTCAATGAGAACGTCGTCGCCACCGGCATCCTGATGTTCATCTTCTTCGGCTGCATCATCACGATCCTCGGCCCGGACCTCATGCATCAGATCGACAAGGGCTTCAAGGACACGCAGAACTTCGGTTTCTACATCCTCGAGAAATCCCTGAACTTCGCCGTTTACCTCACCATCCTGCAGCTCGGCGTCCGCATGTTCGTCTCGGAGCTCACGAATTCGTTCCAAGGTATCTCTGACAAGATTCTCCCGGGCTCCGTCCCGGCCGTCGACTGCGCCGCGACGTATGGCTTCGGCCATCCGAACGCCGTGACGTTCGGCTTCCTCTTCGGCGCGTTCGGCCAGTTCCTCGCGATCCTCGGCCTCGTCGTCTTCCACAGCCCGATCCTCGTCATCTCCGGATTCGTTCCGCTGTTCTTCGACAACGCGACGCTCGCCGTCTTCGCGAACCGCCTCGGCGGCATCCGCGCAGCAGCGATCATCCCGTTCTGCTGCGGCATCCTGCAGGTGCTCGGCGGCGGCTTCGCAGCGTACTACTTCACGACCGGTAACTTCGGCGGCTGGCATGGCAACATCGACTGGGATACGGTCTGGCCTGTCATCGGCCTCATCATGCAGAACTTCCAGTACGTCGGCGTCGCGTTCGTCGTCATCGCGCTCTTGGCGATCCCGCAGATCATCTACCAGCGCCACAAGGATACGTACTTCCTCATCGCTGAGGATTACGACCAGTACAAGGAAGTCCTCGCAAAGAAGCAGGGCGTGCCCGTCGACCAAGTCGTCGTCGACTGACACTAGACAAATACGATTCAAAAGCATACAATACAAAAAGAGATAAAACAGTTCCTACCTATTTCAAAGGAGTGCATTTCAAATGTTGAAAGTCATCGCAGCGTGCGGCAGCGGCATGGGTTCGTCCCAGATCATCAAGATGAAGCTTCAGAAAGTCTTCAAGAAGCTCGGCATCGACGCTGACATCTACCACACGAATGTCGGCGACGCGAAGTCGCAGGCGGCGAACTATGACGTCGTGTTCTGCTCCGACTCCCTGACGGGCCAGTTCACGGGCACGAAAGCGACGGTCATCGGCCTGAAGAACCTCCTGTCCGAAGCGGAAATGACGGAGAAGATCCAGGCGGCCGGCCTCAAATAATCCCGCATCCAAAGCCTGAAACACACAACGGACGACAGGGCTGCTGCGCAGAAAAGCAGCAGCCCTGTTCTTTTTAGGGGAACGATCGAAATTTTGGGGGAAACGAATATGCTCGAAAAACTCAAACAGGAAGTCTATGAAGCGAACATGCAGCTGCCGAAGCACAACCTCGTGACGTTCACATGGGGCAACGTCTCCGGCATCGACCGTGAACAAGGACTGTTCGTCATCAAGCCGTCCGGCGTCGACTACGACAAGCTCACGCCCGACGACATGGTCGTCGTCGACCTCGAGGGCAAGAAGGTCGAGGGCAAGCTGAACCCGTCGTCCGACACGGAGACGCACCGCGTGCTCTACAACGCGTTTCCGAAGATCGGCGGCGTCGTGCACACGCATTCGCGTTGGGCGACGACGTTCGCGCAGGCCGGGCAGGGCATCCGCGCCTATGGCACGACGCATGCGGACTATTTCTACGGCGAAGTGCCGTGCACGCGCCGCATGACGAAGGAAGAGATCGAAGGCGGCTATGAGTACGAGACGGGCCGCGTCATCGTCGAGCGCTTCGAGAAATACGGCATCGACCCGATGAACATCCCGGCCGTCCTCGTCAACGAACATGGCCCGTTCACGTGGGGCAAGGATGCAGCCGAGGCCGTCTATCATGCCGTCGTGCTTGAGGAAGTTGCGATGATGGCGCTTCATACGCAGTTCCTCACGCAGTCGCGCGACCCGATGCAGCAGGTGCTCCTCGACAAGCACTTCCTGCGCAAGCACGGCCCGAATGCCTACTATGGCCAGAAGAAAGGCTGAGGTGGCGCAATGAAACACGGCTACCAGCTGGCCTCTATGAAAAATCCATGCCGAATGACCTCACGTGGGCGCAGAAGCTCCAGGCCGCGAAGGACGCAGGCTTCGACTACGTCGAGATGAGCGTCGACGAGAGCGACGCGCGCCTCGCTCGGCTCGACTGGACGGACGGCGAACGCGATGCGCTGCGCGCCGCCATGCGCGCGACGGGCGTCCGCATCGGCTCGATCTGCCTGTCCGGCCACCGCAATACCCGCTCGGCGACCCCGACGCGGCGAAGCGCGCGCGCAGCCTCGAGATCATGGAAAAAGCCGTCGCGCTCGCGGCAGACCTCGGCATCCGCACGATCCAGCTCGCGGGTTACGACGTCTACTACAGCGAAGGCACGGCGGAGACGCGCAAATATTTTTCCGAGAACCTCGCGAAAGCCGCGATCCTGGCGGCGCGTGGCGGCGTGCAGCTCGGCTTCGAGACGATGGAGACGCCGTTCATGGACACGGTCGAAAAGGCCATGCACTATGTCACGGAAGTCGACTCGCCATACCTCGGCGTCTATCCGGACTCGGGCAATCTCACGAACGCGTCGCTGATTTATGGAAAAAGTGTGGCCTCTGACATGGAGACGGGGCGCGGCCACATCGTCGCCGTGCACCTGAAGGAGACCGTCCCCGGCAAGTACCGCGAGATCCCGTTCGGCACGGGCCACGTCGATTTTGCGACCATCACGAAGAAAGCCTGGTCGCTCGGCGTGCGCCGCTACGTTGCCGAGCTCTGGTACAAAGAGGGCACGGACTGGCAGCAGGTCATCACCGATGCCGCGACGTTCCAACGGAAATACCTCGACGCGGCCGAAGATGCCGCCAACGCATAAAACTCATCAACTGAAACAAAAAAGGAGACCATCCACGTGTTACAAGTCAAGAAAAAAGTCCTCGGCAGCCTCGAAAAATGCTATTCGCTCGCCACGCTCCAGTATCAGGGGCAGGGACATTTCCTCTGCGCGGCGGAGAAAGTGAACCCGTGCTACCTCTTCAGCCTCGACGGCAAAAAGGAAGAGACGGTCTGGGACGGCCCGGGCGGCGTCATGACGATGGTGCAGGTGCCGGGTACGGACGGCCAGTTCCTCGCGACCCGGAAATTCTACTCGCCGAACGACTCGCAAGAGGCGTCGATCGTCATCGTCACGCCGCGCGGCAAAGATGATTGGGAAGTCCGCACGCTCTGCGACCTGCCGTTCGTCCATCGCTTCGGCCTGTTGCAGTCGGGCGAGAAATGGTATCTCATCGCCTGCGCGCTGAAGTCCGACCATGAGTATCGCGACGACTGGCGCTTCCCGGGCAAGGTGTTCGTCGCCGAGCTGCCGGGCGACCTTTCCGCCTACAACGATGATCATCAGCTCGCGCTCACGATGCTGAAAGACGGCATGCTGAAGAACCACGGCTACTACCTGCATCAGGACGACGCATCGCACACGAGCGCCATCGTTTCGTGCGACGGCGGCGTGTTCCAATTCGTCCCGCCGCAGACGGCGGGAGGCGAATGGGAGATCCGCACGCTCACGACGGACGCCGCGAGCGACGGCCTGCTCCTCGACCTCAACGGCGACGGCGAAGAAGAACTCCTGACGATCGCGCCGTTCCATGGCGACACGGTCAACATTTACGAAAAGAAAAACGGCAAATTCGAAATCGCCTACACGTATCCCGAGAAGCTCGAGTTCCTCCACGCCATCTTCGGCGGCGACGTCTGCGGCCAGCCGACATGGATCATCGGCAACCGCAAAGGCGATCGCCTGCTGCTCGCGTTCACGTACGAGAACGGCGCATACACGGCGCAAGAACTCGACCGCGGCCGCGGCGCAGCAAATGTCCTGCACTACGTGCATGGCGGCAAAGACATTCTGATTGCGGCGAACCGCGAGACAGACGAGATCGCTCTCTACGAGCTCTCGAAATAAAATTCTTTTGGCACTCCTTGGCTGCTGCTGTCTTCATGACAGTCGCAGCCATTTTTTTGCGTTATGGATTCTTTACTTGCTAGAAGCTTGTCCATGCGCTAGAATATGACACGTTGAACATAAGAAAAACGTTTGGGGGAGCTGCGCATGGGATTCGACAACGGAACAACAAGGAAGCACGTTGCTTTCTTGTTCCTCTTCGTCATCCTCGTCTACTTCGTCGGGAGCTCCGGCCTCGCGATCACGGATCCCGTCGAGTCGAACTACACGGAGACGGCGAAGGAGATGCTCGCCTCGGGCGATTGGATCTCGCCGCGCATCTACGGCGACTACTGGTATGACAAGCCCGTGATGTTCTACTGGGAGCTCATCGTCGCATTCCAGCTCTTCGGCGTCACGGATTTCGCCGCGCGGTTTTTCCCGTGCCTCTTCATGACGGCGAGCCTCTTCCTCACGTACGCGTTCGGGCGGCATCTGTTCGGCGCGCGCATCGGCCTCGTCGCTGCGCTCATCCTCGGCGCGTCCGTCGAGGGCTGGTACATCGGCCACGCCGTCATCACGGACACGACGCTGTTCTTCGCGATGTCGGCGATGCTTGCCGCATTCTACCTCGGCTACACGCGCTACGGCCGCCGATGGGTCGCGTGGTACTACCTCGCGTTCTTCCTCGCGGGCGTCGCCGTGCTGACGAAAGGGCCGATCGGCCTTTGCCTGCCGGGACTCATCATCCTGCTGTTCCTCGCTTGGGAACGGCGGCTGAAAGAACTGCTCTCGTTGCACATTCTCGCGGGCTTCGTTCTATTCTTTGCCGTCTGCGCGACATGGTACGCGCCGATGGTCGAGCTCCACGGCACGGCGTTCCTCGACACGTTCCTCGGCGTGCACAACGTCCTGCGCGCGACCGTGCCGGAGCACCCGGAGACGAGCACGTGGTGGTTCTACCTCGTCGTCTTCCTCGGCGGCTTCTTCCCGTGGTCGGTTGCCGGCGCGCCAGCGGCGGTGAAAAAACTTTTCCATCGCGACATCCATTTGCCAAAAGACACGGCGACGCGCTTCCTTGTCGTCTGGGCCGTCGCGGTCTTCGTCACGTTCCAGTGCATGGCGACGAAATACATCACATACACGTTCCCGTACATGATGCCGCTCGCGCTCCTCTTTGCGCGCTGTTTTGCGGCGCGTATGCAGCTCACGCGTGTTGTCGCGGGCGCGATGACGGCGTTCCTCGTCGTCGCGGCCTGCGTCATCGCGCCGCCAAAAATGGATGAACACTCCGGCCGCCTTGCCGCCGAAGCGCTCATGCCGCTCGCGCAGCAGCTGGAAGCGGAAAGCGGGAAGACCCCGCTCGTCGTCTCGTACCGCACGGACTACCAGACATCGCTCGTCTACTACTCCGGTATCCTCGTCGAACGCCTTGAAGACCGGGCGACCATCGAACGCTTGCGCCCTGACGGCATCAGCTGGAACGCGAAAGACGTCATGCCGTTCCGCGCGACGGACGAGCTGCCGGCCGGCCGCGACATCATCCTCGTCACCGGCGCGACAGGCGAGCACGGCGGCCAGCTGACCGCCGCCAGCCTCCGCAAAGCCCTTGGCGGCGACTGGCGCATGGAAGAGACAGCAGGCAACCGCCGCCTCTTCGTCCGCCGCGCAGAAGGAAGAGCAGAATGAAGAAACAGATCACGATCGTCGTCCCCGTCTACAACGAAGCCGAAAACATCCCTCATTTCACGCAAGCTGTCGCCGAAGCGATGGCCCCGCTCCCTTACGACTACACCCTCCTCTTCGTCGACGATGGCTCGCGCGAGGACAGCCGCCGCGTCCTGCGCGAGACGGTGAAAAACAACCCGCACGTCCGCGCCATCTACCTCTCGCGCAACTACGGCCATCAGGCCGCGCTGACGTGCGGCATCGACAACGCGGACGGCGACGCCGTCATCACGATGGACGGCGACATGCAGCACCCGCCCGCGCTCATCCCGCGCCTGCTCGCGCTCTGGGAGCAGGGCTATGACATCGTGCAGACCATCCGCGAGACGACAGAAGGCGTCTCCGCGTTCAAGCGCCTCTCATCGAAATACTACTACAAGGCGCTGAACCTCATCTCCGAAGTCCCGATCCAGCCGGGCGGCTCGGACTTCCGCCTCATGGATCGCGAGGCCGTGCTCGCCCTGCGGCAGTACCGCGAGCACGACCGCTTCATCCGCGGCATCGTCGGTGCCCTCGGCTTCCGCCAGGTGCAAGTCCCGTTCGTCGCGCCGGAGCGCTATGCCGGCACGTCGAAATTTTCATTGAAGAAAATGGCGAAATTCGCGCTGAACGGCATTCTTGGCAACTCCATCGTGCCGCTCCGCATCTCGTTCTACATCGGCCTCTTGAGCCTGCTCTTCAGCGTCGCGCTCTTCGGCCATGTCATCTTCGAAGAATTCGAGGGCGACACCGTCCCAGGCTGGTCGACGCTCGTCATCCTCGCCGCGTTCTTCGGCGGCACGCAGCTCATGGTCCTCGGCATCCTCGGCGAATACATCGGCCACATCTTCCGCGAAGTCAAAGGCCGGCCGCTCTATCTCACGCAAAAAGAGCGCCCACTTGACGAAAGCGGGCGTAAGGACGTATAATACTCCTAGAATGTAATGCCAAAGGGCGCTCCTTTGCAGAGGAACGCCCCATGGTCGAATGCAGAGTGTGCATTACGATAGGACTTTGGCAAGTGTAGCAATCGCAACTGCGATTGACACCACGAACTTGCCTGAGATGAAGAGTTCGAATCCGTTCATCCGCAAGAACATCGTAATCGCCTCCCGTATTCAGTTTTAGCGGTTTGCCGACACCACTCGGCGGGCCGCTTTCTTTATGATAGCAGAAAATTTTCCATAAGAAAAGGCGCGACTTCCGCGGGTGCGAAAGTCGCGTCTTTTTCATTTGTTCCGGAACGCCTCTGCGAGCTTTTTGAGCCCCGTCTCGAGCGTCGCCCACGGGCAGGCGATGTTGAGGCGTTCGAACCCCTCGCCGTCTTTGCCGAAGATATGGCCGCTGTCGAGCCACAGCCCGGCCTCGTGCACGATGATGTCATCGAGCTCCTTCGCCGTCAATCCGTACGCGCGGAAGTCGAGCCAGAGGAGGTACGTCCCTTCGGGCTCGATGAGCGTGACTTTGGGCATCTCACGCGCGAGGAACGCTTTCGTGCGCTGGTAGTTTTGTTCGAGGTATGCGCGCAAGTCGTTGAGCCACGGCAGCCCTTTTTCATACGCCGCCTGTGCTGCGAACAGCCCGAGCGCGTTCGGCTGGCTGTAGCCCGCATGGTCGATGGCGGCGCGGAACTTCGCGCGCAGCTGCTCGTTCTCGATGAAGATGTTCGAGATCTGCAGGCCTGCGAGGTTGAACGTCTTCGACGGCGCCGTGCACGTGATGACGTGCTGCGCGATCTCGTCCGACAGCGATGCGAGGCAGATGTGCTCGTGCCCCTCGCGCACGAAGTCGTTGTGGATCTCGTCCGAGACGATCGTCACGCCGTGCTGGTAGCAGATGAGCGCGAGCTTCGTGAGCTCGGCGCGCGTGTAGACGCGGCCGGCCGGATTGTGCGGATTGCAGAGGAGGAACAGCTTCACACGATGCTGCGTGATCTTCTGCTCGAAATCGACGAAGTCGATCTCGTAATGGCCGTCCTTCAGCACGAGCGGACTGTTCACAAGCTGGCGGTCATTGCCGAGGACAATGCTCGAGAACGGATAATACACGGGCTGCTGGATGAGCACAGCCTCGCCCGGCGCCGTGAACGTCTGCACCGCCATGCCGAGCGCGAACACGACGCCCGGCGTGACGGTGAGGCTGTCCTCGGCCGGCGACCAGCCATGCTGCTCGCGCATCCAGCGGCAGACAACCGCCTTGTACGCCGGACTCGGATCCGTATACCCGAAAATCCCATGCGCCACGCGCCGCTGCAACTCCTCGACGACACAAGGCGCCGTACGGAAATCCATATCCGCGACCCAGAACGGCAGCACCCCCTCCGGATACCCGCGCTCCACGGCAAAATCATACTTGAGGCAGCTCGTACCCTTGCGGTCGATGACTTCATCAAAATCGTATGCCATCTTGACATCCTTCCTTCAAGCGTTCAGCGCCTGATCCAAATCCTCCATCAGATCCTCCGCATCCTCAAGCCCGACGGACAACCTCAAAAGTTTATCGTCCAATCCCGTCGCCCGCATGAGCTCCTCCGGCATCTCGGCGTGCGTCTGCACTTTCGGATACGTCAAAAGAGATTCCACGCCGCCCAAACTTTCCGCGAACGCGATGAGTTTCAGCCGTCCAAGAATCTCCTGCGCGAGCTCGGCGCTTTCCACTTTGAACGACACCATGCCGCCGAAGCCCGTCGCCTGCTGGCATTGCAGCTCATATCCGGGATGCGACAGCAGGCCGGGGTAGTAGACCTGCGTCACGTGCCGCTGCGTCCCGAGCCACTCGGCGATGCGCTTTGCCGTCGCCGCCTGCCGCTCGACGCGCACGCCGAGCGTCTTCAGGCTGCGCAGCATGAGCCACGCGTCCATGGACGAGAGGTTCGGCCCCGACGAGACGACGAGGCGCTGGATGCGCTCCGCGAGCGCGTCGTGGTTTTCCGCGACCGTCAGGAAGCCCGCGATGACATCGTTGTGGCCGCAGAGATACTTCGTCCCGCTGTGCAGCACGAGATCCGCGCCGAGCGTCAGAGGCTTCTGGAAATGCGGCGAGAGGAACGTGTTGTCGACGGCGAGCAGCGCGCCCGCGTCATGCGCGAGGTCGGCGAGGGCACGGATGTCGCTGATGATCATCATCGGGTTCGACGGTGTCTCGATGTAGATGAGCTTCGTCGACGGCCGCAGCGCCGCGCGCACGGCCGCGAGGTCCGACGTATCGACATACGTCGCCTCGATGCCGTAGCGCGCGTAGACCTCGTTCGCGAGGCGCACGGTGCCGCCGTAGAGATCGTTCGAGAAAATCACATGGTCGCCGGCCGACAGCAGCATGAAGACGATGTTGATCGCCGCCATGCCCGAGCTCATCGCCCACGTGCACCCGCCGCGCTCCAGCATCGTCATCGCGGACTCGAGCTCGCCGCGCGTCGGATTCGCCACGCGCCCGTAGTCGTAGCCCGTGCTCTGCCGGAAGCCCGGATGACGGAACGTCGCCGACAGATAAATCGGCTCACTGATCGCGCCCGTTGCATCATACGCATGCGCACCATGCACCTCGATGGAAAAATCTTTCATCTATCCCACGCCTTTCTTGCGGAAACTACGTTTTCATCCATTAAACCACAGGTTGACGGTGCGGCGCAAGCAGATTCCACGAAAATTCGCGGCAGCTGGAAACTTTGATTGTTCCGGTACGTTTCCAATGGTATAATCAAAGAAAGATGGGAGGCGCAGAAGATGACGGAACAAGAAAAGCTGGAAGAAAACGTTTTGGGACAGTTGGACGTCCATCGGGCAAACCCGATGAACGACGTGCTCTTCAAATTTATCTTCGGGAAGATCGAACGGAAGAACATCACGATCGATTTTCTGAATGCTGTGCTCGAGCCGTCGCTCGGGCATAAGATAAAAAACATCATGTTCCTTCCGACGGAACAAATTCCGCAGAACGAAGAAGAAAAATTATCACGTCTGGATGTGGCATGTGAACTCGATACAGGTGAATACGTTGATGTTGAGGTGCAGGTTGTCAACTATCAGAACATGAAGCGCCGGACGCTTTACTATTGGTCACAAGTGTATCTGATGCGCCTGCCGGCAGGTGCGGATTATAACGACTTGCGTCCGACCATCACGATCAACATCCTTGCATTTGAGCTCCTGCCGCAAGATGATCCGCACGCAATGTATGGCCTCTACAATCCGGAAACGCATGAACGTTTGAATGAGGACTTAGAATTGCATTTCATCGAGCTTCCAAAATTCGTGAAGCGCATCAGGAAGCCGATTCGCGAGATGACGAAAATGGAACGTTGGATGGCGTACTTCGCGAATCGTTTGAACCAGCAAGAAAAGGAGGAACTAGCGATGAGCGAAGCAGCAATCAATCATGCGTATGATGCAACAAACATCTTCCTGCAAAATCAAGCAGAACGCTTGCGATATATCAATCGCGAAATGGCGCTCATGGACTATCGGTCCGGCATCATGGGAGCAGAAGAGCGTGGAGAAAAACGTGGCGAGAAACGTGGAGAAGAACGCGGGAAAGTGAAGGCGTGGACAGCTTCTGTCCACAACCTCATGAACTCCATGCACTGGACGGCCGAGCAAGCCATCGAGGCGGCGGCAGTACCTCAGGAACTTCGGGAAATTGTGCGGAAGCAACTTTGAGAGCAGAGGTGCTTTCGAATCGTTTGCGGGATTTTTCCTGAAAAAAAACTTGCACAAAGAAAATAAACCGTGTATACTGAAAGCTGTCTGGAGGCGGAACGAAGTACCGTGAAGGAAACATGGACACTTCCAAGAAACTTCTTCCGCAGACAGACAGCAAAGTTTCTATCTATCTAACTAAAGGAGGAGTTTCTTTATGAAGAAGACTCTCGTTTCCGCACTGACGACGGCTCTCGTTGTCGGCGCTGCATCCACGACGTTCGCTGCCGCGAACCCGTTCAGCGATGTCCCGGCCGACCATTGGGCGTATGATGCTGTCTCGCAGCTCGCTGCTGACGGCGTCATCGAAGGCTATGGCGACACGACGTTCCAGGGCGACAAGAACATCACGCGTTACGAGATGGCGCAGATGGTCGCGAAAGCCATGGCAAAGACGGATGTCTCCGCTGCTGACAAGGCTATGATCGACAAGCTCGCTGCCGAGTTCGCTGATGAGCTCAACAACCTCGGCGTCCGCGTCTCGAACCTCGAGAAGCATGCTGACATGGTCAAATGGACGGGCAAAGTCGAGTACACGTACAAGAGCACGCGTTTTGATGATAGCGGCTATAACAATGGCAAAAAACGTTACAATGAGGATGGATATGTCTTCCGTCTCGAGCCGACGGCAGAAGTCAATGAGCATTGGGATGTTCATGCACGTCTTGATTCCAACGGTGACATGTCCAACGACAGCACGAAGGAGACGAAACTCAAGCGTGCTTGGGCGCAGGGCAACTACAAGAACTTCACGGCGAAGCTCGGCAAGCAGGCGCTCTACACGAATGAGCATGGCCTCGTGTTTGATACCACGTTCTCCGGCGCGGACCTGACGTTCGGCAAGGATCTCAAAGCTACGCTGATGGCTGGTCGTCTGAGTGAGGAGGAAGATTCGGAGTGGAAGGAGGATACTGCGAACTTCCAGGGCATTGACCTCCAGTATGCTGGCGCAAGCAAGTTCTATGGCGGTCTCGGCTATTATCATCTGAACAGCGACTATGTGTTTAGCGATAAGAGTTCGGCATTTGACATTTATTCTGAGGGTAATACTTATTCGAAGGATAAGAATGAGGATACGGCGAATATCTGGACGGCAAACCTCGGCTATCGCTTCGATGGTAAGAACGCTCTGTGGGGCTCCTATGCGAACAACACGACGGCGGACTACGGTGATACCGCTTGGCAGGTCGAATATGACTATGGCAACTATCAGCCGGTGAACAAGGGCTCGTGGGGCGCTTATGCCGCTTATCGTGCTATGCCTGCTCAGACGTCCCTCATGGGTACGTACGATGGTGTCCAGCGTGGCACGAAGGGCTGGGAAATCGGTGCGCAGTATGCAGTCTTCAAGAACGTCGGCCTTCTCGTCAAGTATGCGGATGGCAACACGATTGGCGACCAGCACAACGACTTCAGCCGTCTCTTCGGTCGTGTCGAGCTGTTCTTCTAATCTCACAGCGACCACATCCTCGGACAACCGAGATTCCAAAGGCTCCCGCTTCTGGCGGGAGCCTTTTTTTGGTGCGCGGATGGGGAAATTCTGGTATAATAAGAAGAAAGCGCCCACAACCTTCAGCCTCCCTTACCGAGGGCAATGGCATTAAGTTAAGCGAATCATACCATAGCCTCCCTCCTTGGAGGGAGGACAGGCGCGGAGCGTAGCGCAGCGCCAGGAGGGAGCGGCCTGTAGGTCGTCACAATTCGTACGCCAAAACTCAGGCCCTGTGGCCGCACGCCATAACATATCGAGGTGACGTGCGCGCACAGGCGCTGAGTGAGGCCATGCAAGTTGTTCAGCCCTACAAGCCCCTCCTCCCCGGGCCTGCCGGCCCTGTCCCTCCTCCAAGGAGGAGGGCTATCCCCTAACTTAATGACATTATCACCGAGGGAGGGGGACCGCGAAGCGGTGGTGGGAGTGTGCGGGTGTACGTCTGAACGAATGCTGTATTTTCATCGGGCGTGCTGTACCTAGTGACGATAATTCAATTTGTTAAGTGCGTGGAGAAACACTCCCCCAGTCAGCTTCGCTGACAGCCCCCAGCCGCAAGCGGCAAAAACGACCTCTAAGCGCTGAAGCGCTAAGAGTCTGCTTTTCGGAGAGGGGGCCTAGGAAGAAGAGGTCGCGATGGGAAATTCAGATCCGTGGGACGATGGCATCCCGGTAGAACGCATCAACGGCGAAACCGTTTTGATGTTGCCGCGTCCGCTCTTGAATCATGCAGAAGTCAAAGGCGCGATTACCTGCGCGTTCTATCGTGCTCTGCATGAAAAGCCGTGCGAAGTCATTGGCGGTGTCGTGGTGGAATTAGACGATCAAAATCATTTCGTACCTGATATGATGGTCATTTGCGATTCTGCTCAAATCCGTGAAGATTGCATTGTGGGAGCGCCTGCGCTTGTCGTTGAAGTGCTCTCGCCAAGCACGGAACTTCGTGATCGCGGCGTGAAAATGTGCGCGTATGAGAAAGCAGGACTTCAAGAATATTGGTTGGTTGATGTAGTTTCGAGGAAAATCGAAATCTATCGTCAGATAGAGAACCATCTTACGATTGCACGAATCTATCGTTATTTTTCACCAAAGGAACAAGCGGAAAATGCAGCATTGCACGAACGTCATCGCCTCAGTGATGAGGACATGGAACAAACCATCACCGTTGACCTCTGCGGCGGCTTCACCGTGTCCCTTGGCGATATCTTTGAAAACGTGCTGCCTTGATTTGCCTTTTGTATTCACACGTGTAACTCTGTCATTCTATGCAGTTTTCTGCTATAATGACAGGGTATTTTATTTTCCATCACAAGGGGGTTGTTCGATTGGACAACACGAAAATGACGCGCGGGCTGAAGAACCGGCACTTGCAGATGATCGCGCTCGGCGGGGCGATCGGCACGGGGCTGTTCTACGGCTCGGCGTCGACAATCGCACTCGCGGGGCCGTCCGTCATGCTGGCGTACCTCCTGGGCGGCATCATCATTTTCTTCATCATGCGTATGCTCGGCGAGATGGCGGTCGATGAGCCGGTCTCGGGCTCGTTCAGCCATTACGCGACGAAATATTGGGGGCGCTTCCCGGGCTTCCTGTCGGGCTGGAATTATTGGTTCAATTACGTCCTCGTCTCCATGGCCGAGCTCACGGCCGTCGGCATTTATATGAATTTCTGGTTTCCGGATCTGCCACAATGGCTGTCGGCGCTCGTTTGCCTCGTCGCCATCACGGCGCTGAACCTCGTGAACGTCAAGGCGTATGGCGAGGCGGAGTTCTGGATGGCGCTCATCAAGATCGCGGCGATCGTCAGCATGATCCTACTCGGCCTCGGCCTGCTCGTCGCGTCGCCGCAGCCGTTCCCGGAGAATTTCAGCAACCTCTGGACGAATGGCGGATTCCTGCCGCATGGCGTCTGGGGCTTGTGCCTTGCGACGGCGGTCGTCATGTTCTCGTTCGGCGGCATTGAGCTCATTGGCATCACGGCTGGCGAGGCGGAGGACCCCGACCGCACGATCCCGCGCGCCATCAACCAGGTCATCTGGCGCATCTTGATTTTTTACGTCGGCACGATGGCCGTGCTCATGGCGCTCTGGCCGTGGAACGAGGTCGGCGCGGAGGCCAGCCCGTTCGTGCAGATTTTCCAGAACGTCGGCATCCCAGCCGCGGCGCACATCCTGAACTTCGTCGTGCTGACGGCGGCCGTCTCTGTCTACAACTCGGCCATCTACAGCAACAGCCGCATGCTCTACGGGCTCGCGAAATCCGGCGAGGCGCCGGGCTTCTTCTTGAAGCTTTCCAGCCACGGCGTCCCCGTGCGCGGCATCCTCGTCTCGTCGGGCATCACGCTGATCGTCGTCATCTTGAATTATTTCCTCGAAGGCAAGATTTTCCTCTATCTCATGATGATCGCGACATGTGCGGCTTGCATCAGCTGGTTCGTCATCACAATCACGCATCTGAAATTCAAAGCATATTGCGCTCAAAACGGGAAGGCCACAAAGTTCCAAGCGATCCTCTATCCGTTCACGGACTACCTCTCGCTCGCCTTCCTCATCGGCGTCATCTTCTTCATGTCGCAGGTGCCGGACATGCAGCTCGCCGTGCTGTTTTTGCCAATCTGGCTGTGCGTGTTGTGGGTGGGGTATCAGTTCAGAAAGAAGAAGTAAGAGATATAGATGTGTTTCACCTATTTGCCGAACATAACATATACAGCAGCCTCTCCCTCAGGGAGAGGGGGACCGCGTCAGCGGT
>NZ_JALFCU010000087.1 GCF_022771645.1 Selenomonas sp. | reverse complement strand
CACATCATCATCGGAGAGGCCGCTCAGAAAGGGGGCTCGTTCTCCGGGTGGAGGATGGCGTGGAGCTCTTTTTCCGTCGGGGCGAAGCTGAGGTGCTGGTCGTAGGCGAATTTCGCGAAGGCTTCGGCGATGCCGTTCTGGAAGTAGATGTGGTGCGGGTTCGGGTTTGGCGCGTGCGGGTCGGGGTTGAAGAGGTCGTGTTCGACGACGATGTGCCCGTGGGTGTCGCGCACGCGATCCGTCCATTCGCGGACGATTTCGGAGGGGAGGTAGTATTTCTTTGCCGCAGCCGGGAGCGCGTCGTAGGCGGCTTGCGTGATCTGCGGGTTGCGGTTGATCCCGAGGATGGGCGTCTCCTTGTAGAGCTTCTGCTCGCCGTTCGCGAGCGCGACGTACGCGTCGACGCTGAGGCGCGCGGGGAGCTCGGGATGCGCTTTCTGATTTTTCGGTACGAAGGCGACGTTCTTCTGGATCCATTTGCGATGGTCGTCGGGATCGCCGTACTGGTCGATGAAGACGTCCTTGATGTGCACCGGGCTGCCGCCGTCATTCATGCCGTTGACGGTTTGCACGGTCGTCACGGCCTTGACGGTGTAGTCGCGTTTGTTTGCGGCTTGCTCATATTCCGCCGGAGTCACTTCCGCCTGGTCGGATTTGCGGCGGTAGACGTTGTGCGTCTCGTAGGTGTATGCTTTCCATTCGACGTACGTCTCCTGGATATAGATCTTGTCGCCGGAGTTGTCTTTGCTCGGCAGCTGCATCGTCGCGAAGAAGACGGGGTAGTCGAGCGTGCCGTCGTCGTTTTTGGCCGGGCGCGGGCAGATATCGGGGTAGCCGCACGTCTTGTCCGTCCATTTCTGCACGAGGAGGACGCTGGTCTTCGTGCCGGTGTGCGGTTTGAAGACGTTGCCGTGGAGGCCGATGACGCCGAGCAGGCGGCAGCGTTTCAAAATGTATTGGCGAATGTACGCGTCGCTCGCGTTGTTGAAGCGGCCTTGCGGCAGGACGATGGCCATGCGGCCGCCGGGTTTCAGGAAATCGAGGTTGCGCTCGATGAAGAGGATGTCGCGGCCGACTTTTTTCTGCTGCTTGCCCTTCGCGTTCTTGCTGAGCTCGTACGGCGCGAGCTGGCCGGCGTTGTCGAGGTCGCCGGCGAACGGCGGGTTCGCCATGAGGATATCGAAGTCAAAGAACCGGTAGTCGTCGCGCGGCTTGCCGTCACGTTCGCCTTGGTACTCGAGCGCGGCGAGGCGGGTGAAGCCGTCGTGGTAGCGGGCGTCCCATTTCTTGTCGTGGAGGAACTGGTCGTCCCAGTTGCGGTAGTCGAGCGTGTTGAGGTAGAGGACGTTCGTGTGGCCGTCGCCGGCGATGATGTTCAGCATGCGGCCGACGCGGACACTCTTCTCGCTGAAGTCGATGCCAAAGACGTTGTTGCGCACGTACGCGGTCTCGGCCGGCGTGCGTTTCGTCGTGGTGAAGAGGTTCGGCGCCTTGGGATTGAGCTGCTGCCAGACGTGGAAGATCGTGTGCATGGGAAAACCGCAGCTGCCGGCGGCGGTGTCGATCATCGTCTCGTCCGGGCGCGGATGGAGCATTTTCACGCACATGTCGATGACGTAGCGCGGCGTGAAGTATTGGCCCATGTCCTCTTTCTGGTTCTGGTTGACGAGATGCTCGAAGGCATCGTCGACGACTTCGAGGTTCGAGTTGAAGAGCTTGACGTTCTGGAGCTCGCGGACGCAGGAGCGGACGGTCGCATGCTGCATGTTGAGCACGGCGTCCGGCTGGAAGACGCCCGGCCATTCTTTTTTCGCCTCGGCGAAGAGATGGCTGATGCGTTCATACGTCGCGGCGGGGGATTCGCCGTCGCGCGCGCGAAATTCGAGCGTGCGGAAGCCGCTGTCGTCGACGTCCGCGAGATTCTGCGTGCCGCGATATTTTTGCTGTGCCTTGAGATCCGCGGCGATCTCGTCCGCGTCGTTCGACGAGAGCCGTTCGTCGTAGAGCTTCGTGAAGATGAGCTTGAAGATTTCGTCGAACGCCTTGTCGCTCGAATCGTTCGCGCCGAAGCGCTGCTCGACCTCCTGGATGATGTTCTTGAGGCTCTCCGTGCGCAGGCGGTCGTTCATCTGGAGCTGCTTCAGCGTGAAGCGGCTGTTTTTCTGCCATTCCTCGATGGGTTCTTTCGCGTTGGGGAAATGATCGGCGACGAGCTCGGTGTCAAAGCGCGGCGCGGTATAAAAGTTCAGCAAGTTCCCGCCGTTCGCGAGGACGCCGATTGCCGGCTGCATCTGCTTGCAGTAGGACTGGAGCTGTTGGAGCGGCGTCGCGCCCTCGTCGTACGTGGCGTCCGGGTCTTCGATGGACGGACGCTTGAGTTCGATGAGGAGCTTGATGTCCTTGTGATATTCGTCGGCATAGAGGACGATGTCGATGCGCTTTTCGTTGATGGCCTGCTTGCCCGCGTATGTGACGGGGACTTCGAACGCCATCTGCTTTTTTGGATAGTCGTACACGTCGATGAGACGATGCGCGTAAAGCTGGCGCACGATTTCTTCGGGCGTCAGCTCAAAGAGATCGTCCTTCTTGCCGCGCAAGACGCAGACGACGCCGGGCTTGCCGTCGCTGCGCGTCGCAATCCGCTTGTCGAGCCAGTCGATTTCTTTCTGGTCAAACTGCGTGAGCTTCTCGAGCTCGCCCGGTTTCAAAATGTCTCGAATATGCATGTCGATTCCTTTCCTTCTCCGTTTTCTTCATTGTATCGTACCATAGGCTCGATGTTTCAAGCGGCCTTGTTTTTATTTCCCAATGCAGAAGCGCGAGAAGATCTCATCGATGAGGTCCTCGGTCGCGGTCTCGCCGGTGATCTCGCCGAGTGTCTCCCACGCGGAGCGGAGGTCGATGGAGATGAAGTCGGGCGAAAGGCCGTTCCCTATCGTCTCCAAAGCGGCGCGGAAATGGTCGTCGGCCGTGCGCAGGATTGCGATGTCGCGCTCGTTCGTGACGTAGCTCGCTTCCGGCGCTTCCATGACGCCGGCGATGCGCGTGATCGCTTTCGTCAATGCGTCGAAGCCGCGCTCATCTTTTGTGGAGATGGAGAGGATAGAAACCGGCGCTTGTGAATCACGAGACTGCGCTACCCCTTCCGCCCCTTCGGGGCACCTCCCCCTGAGGGGGAGGCTTGAGATGATGTGCTGGATTTCTTTTCCTGTGACTGCTTGCCCCAAATCCGCTTTGTTCAGCAGGACGATGGCCTGCTTGCCGTCGATGAGGGAGAGGATCTCGCGGTCTTCCGCCGTGAGCGGCTGGCTGCCGTCGAAGAGGGCGAGGACAAGCGCGGCTTTCTCCACGTACTCGCGTGCTTTTGCGACACCGATGCGCTCGACGGTGTCCTGCGTCTCGCGGATGCCGGCCGTGTCGATGATGCGGAGCGGCACGCCGCCAAGGTCCGCCGTCTCCTCGATGCTGTCGCGCGTCGTGCCCGGGATGTCCGTGACGATGGCGCGCTCCTCGCGCAGGAGCGCGTTCAGGAGGCTCGACTTTCCGACGTTCGGCTTGCCGACGATGGCCGTGAGGAGGCCGTCTTTCAAGATGCGGCCCGTGTGCGCCGTCGCGAGCAGCTTGCGGAGCTGCCCGCGCATCTCCGTCACGGCGCGCTCGACTTCTGCCGTCGCGACGTCGTCGATGTCGTCCTCCGGGAAGTCGATCGCGGCCTCGAGGTGCGCGATGAGCGCAAGGCAGCGGTCGCGCATCGCTTTGATCTCGCCTGAAAAATGGCCGGCGAGATGGCTCTCGGCGACGGCGAGCGCACGGTCGGTGCGCGCACTCACGACATCCATGACGGCCTGCGCCTGCGAGAGGTCGAGGCGGCCGCCGAGGAACGCGCGCTTCGTGAACTCGCCGCAGGCTGCGAGCCGTGCGCCGTGCGCGAGCACGAGGCCGAGCACGCGCCGCAAGACCGTCGCGCCGCCGTGGCACTGCAGCTCGACGACGTCCTCCGTCGTGTACGAATGCGGCGCGCGCATGACGAGCGCGATCGCCTCGTCGACCGTCGCGGCGCGGTCGTCGACGATGCGCCCGTACACCGCGCGCCCGCCCGGCGTCTCCGCGAGCGGCGTGCCCGACGCCGCCGCGAACACGCGGTCGGCCACCGCGAGCGCCTCCGCTCCGCTCACGCGGATGATGCCGATCCCCGCCGCCCCCGGCGCCGTCGCGATGGCGGCAATCGTTTCCTTTGTCATGAAACGTTCCTCCTACAGAAAAAGCCTGCCGTCTTGGCAGGCTTGAAAGCATGATTACCTCGGGAAGTAAGAATAGAAACCCGTGATAACTGTCCAGCTTCTTTGCGACTCAAAATCCATGAAGGAGGCTGGCGATACCACCCGTCGGCATCCTTTTATCTTGAGTTGTAAGAAAAGCTGTCTCTTGCACAGCCCTATTATACCAAAGGCCGCTGGATGTTTCAAGCGGCCTCGTTTTTTTTGTTCACTGGAAAACATCGACGTCGAGGAAGATATCGTCAAGGCTGACGACGAAATCGTCGTAGAGCGAGACGGGGATGCCCTCTTGCGCTTTTGCGCGCTCTTCGTCCGTCATTTCCTGCAGTGCCAGGTCATCGTAGATGGCATACGTTTCATGGATTTCGAAATGGCCGTCTTCATTGTAATAGACTTCGACGGTCTTGAGCTCCGGCACGACGAGCCAGTATTCCTTGACGCCGGCAGCAGCATAGTGGCGCATCTTCGCCCCGCGGTCATGCTTCATCGTCGAAGGGGACAGCACCTCGACGACGAGGTCCGGCGCGCCGTAGATGCCCGCGTCGCGGATGATGGAGCGGTCACAGACGATCATCGCGTCCGGGATGTACGTGTTCTCACCGTCCAGATAGACGGGCATGCCGTCATCGAACGCCATACATGTTTTCCCTTTGAGATATCCTTCAAAAATGTGTGCAATGTTGAACGCGGCTCGATGATGCTTCCCCCGCGGGCGCGGTGACATGAGATACGTCTTCCCCTCGATGCGCTCGACGCGCGGCGGGTCGCTGTACGCTACGTTTTCCATAACGACGTCTCCTTTCGATTCCATTTGCTTCTATTTTACCGTGAAAAAAAATGGAAGGCAAGACAAACGTCTGCACGCACAAAAAAATGCTGTTGCAATTCCGGGGAACTGCAGCAGCATCATGTTATTCTTCTTCGATGCGCTCGGTCGCCGTCTCTGCTGTCCGTTCGCGACGCGGGCGGAAGCGGCGGCGTTTTTTCGGGGCGATGACGACGCAGCGGTACGGCTCGTCGCCGTCGCTGTATGTCGAGACGCGGCGGTTTTCCTGGAGCGCCATGTGAATGATCTTGCGCTCGTGGCGGTTCATGGGCTCGAGGCGGACTTCCGCGTGGATGCGGCAGGCCTTTTCCGCGAGGTGCTCGGCGAGGCGGCGGAGCGTCTCTTCGCGGCGGCTGCGGTAGCCCTCCACATCGAGGATGACATGGATGCGGCCGTCGTCCTGCCCTTTGTTCGCGGCGAGGTTCGCGAGGTACTGCAGCGCGTCGAGCGTCTGGCCGTGCTTGCCGATGAGGATGCCGAGGCCTTCGCCCTGGAGGTCGTAGACCGTGCCTTCCTCCGTCTCGCTGCGCGTCATCCGGACGTCGAGGTTCATGCAGCGGAACACGTCCTTGAGGAACGTTTCCGCGCGCTGGCGCGTCACAGGGTCGCTTGTCTCGCACGCATGGCTGCTCTCTTCCCGCGTGCGGCGCGGCTTTTGCTGCTTGAACGGCTGGACGGGGGCGGGCGTCGTGGCCGTCACGCCGTACGGGCGCTGCTCGCTGTACGGCGTCTCGATGGCGCCGCTCTCATCGGGCGGCTGCCACGGACGGTCGCCCGTCGCGGCGTCTTTGGCGGCGGACGCGTTCACGGGTTCCGCTTTCGTTGCGTCCGATGCATTCGATGCGCTGGATGCTTTCGATGCGCTTTTCGCGTTTTGCGCGGACTTTTCCACAGTGTCCACGGGGACCGTGTGGATTTCTTTCGTTTTCGGGGCTTTGCGCGGTTCGGATTTCGCGGCCGGCTTTGCAGGCGCTGCCGCTTTGCGCGGCGCGGATGCTTTCTCTGCGGCTTTCGGCTCTTTCTTCGTCGCGCGGACTTTCGCCGGATGGCCGCCGAAGAGTCCGAGGAAACCGCTCGACGCGGTCTCGAGGATCTCGATCGTGGCTTCTTCGCGCTCGCAACCGAGGCTGCGGAGGGCATTCCCGATGGCTTCTTCGACGGTCTTCCCCGTCGCTTCGCGCGCGGCCACTTACGCTTCCTCCTTTTTCGCGGCTTTTGCCTTGCCGGGCTTTTCCTTGCCGCGGTACATCCACCACTGTTGCACGATCTGGCAGCAGTTCATGGCAACCCAGTACAATACGAGGCCCGAGGCGAAGCTCCAGCTGATGAAGCCGATGAAGAGCGGCATGAAGTACGCCATCATCTTCATCTGCGTCTGGCTCATGTCGCTCGTCTGCGCCGTCTGCAGGTACGTCGTCGCGGCGGCGAGCACGGGGAGGATGTGCATGGGGTCCGGCTCCGACATCGACGGCAGCCACAGGAACATCGCGGCCTCCGGCGTCGGATACTGGAAGTTGAACAGGGCGTAGTACATGCCCATGAGGATCGGCATCTGGATGAGGAGCGGCAGGCAGCCCGCGAGCGGGTTCACGCCGGCGTCGCTGTAGAGCTGGCCGATCTTCTGCTGCATGACCTGCGGGTTGTCCTTGTACTTCTCCTGGATCTTCTTCATCTTCGGAGAGAGTTCCTGCATGGCCTTCATCGACCGGATCTGCTTCACCGTCAACGGGTAGAGGCACATCTTGACGAGGACGGTCAAAAGGATGATGGCGAGGCCGTAACTGCCGACGCCGAGGACATCCGTCAGGTTGTAAAGGAGCTCGAGGATGAAGCCGAGGAGCTCTTCAATCGGGGAGAACACAGAGGAGAAAAACGCTTGCAATTCATCACGTCCATTTCTGGTGTTTCAAAAAATATGTTCGAGCCTACGGAATCTGGTTTATGGCACGGGATCATACCCGCCTTTATGAAAGGGATGGCATCTCAAAATCCGTTTGCATGCGAGCCAGCCGCCCTTCCATGCGCCGTATTTTTCGATGGCCTCCATCGCGTACGCGGAGCACGTCGGCACGTAGCGGCACGACGGCGGCAGCATCGGCGAGATGGCGGCGCGGTAAAACGAGATCAAAAGGAGCAGGAGGCGCTTCACGATTGCGCGCCCTTCCTGCCGATGAGGCCGGCCTTCCGGCAGAGCGCGAGGAACGACTGCTCGACGTCCTGGCGCCGCGCCTTCACGGCGGCCTTGCGGCCGACGAGCACGAGCGCGTGATGCGGCGCGAGTTCGTGCTGGTGGAGGCGGTAGCTCTCGCGCAGCAGCCGCTTCACGCGCACGCGGCGCACGGCGCAGCCGAGCTTTTTCCCGGCGGCGAAGCCGACTTCGCCTTTGAGGTTGCGCTCGCCCGGATGCACGGTGAACACGTAGAGCACGAGGTAGCGGCTCGCGTACGAACGCCCGAGGCGGTACACGCGCTGGAAATACGACGCGCGCTTCAGCATCCGGTGCCTCTTCAGCGTAAGCTTCTTCACGAGCACCGCTCCTCCTGCAACATTTTTTTTCAGGGCAGCCGAGCTACCCCCTGAGCATGGAAAAAGGCCACCAAACTTGGTGGCCTGAACCATTCTTATGCGGAAATCCGTTTCCGGCCACGCTGGCGTCTTCTCTTCAGGACGAGGCGGCCGCCTTTCGTCTTCATGCGCTCGCGGAAGCCGTGCGTCGCCTTGCGCCAATGGTTGTTCGGCTGATACGTCTGCTTCAATTCGTTCACCTCCCGGAAATCTGTACTGTGAGCGCGCACCTCGAACGGTTGCGCGCGTGGTTGGCTATTCCGCATTATACGGCACAAAAGCGCAGCGTGTCAAGCGTTTTTCCCCAGAAAACGGTGCATAACCGTCTCGTTCCTGTGGAAAAGTCTTGTGGAAAAGGCGTGCGCATCCCCGATTGCCTGTTGATAACTCTGCCTGCTTTTGATAAAATAGGAAAAGATTATCCGCAGATGTGTTGTTTTTTCCACAAGTTTCGTCCACCGCCGCATTTTCTGCCTTCTCTCACCGAACCGCGACGCCGGGAGCATTCTGCTGCTTCCTGTGCGTTGTTTTTTTGCGGCGGCGCACGGTTATCCACAGACTGTGGATGAATTTGTGGATAACTTATCCCCTTGTGGATGAAAAAAAGATTTCCCTTCTATATATAGAGGGACGTGAAAGGAAACCATCTCTATGCCAAACGAAGACCTTATGACGACGTGGCTCCGCATCCTCGAAACGGTGCAGGAGTCGCTTTCGTCGTCCGCGTGTGAAAAATGGCTCGCACCCGTGAAGCCTGTCCGCCTGGACGGCGGCACGCTGGAGCTCGCCGCGCCGAACGATTTCATCCGCGACTGGATCCGCAGCAAGTATCTGCCGATCATTGAATCCGCCGCGCAGGACACCATCGGCGAAGGCGCGCACATCACGATCATCTCGCTCGATCTCCCGTCCGTCCCACGCGAGGACGAGCCAGCAGAAGACCGCGCCGTGCCGCGCAAGGTGCAAAAGGCTGCGCGCGCCGCGAAGGGGCGCGCCTATCCGGACGCCGTGCACGAGGGCGGCCCCGTGCAGACGAGTCTGCTCTCGGAGGAAGCGGAGATGCTTACGGACGTCTCTGCGACACCTCATATGACGTACGGCAAAACGTCCGCCTCCAAGGGCGCGGCGGACCTGCCGTCGCCGATCGCGCCGGGCGACGCTTCGACGCTGAACCCCCGTTACACGTTCGACACGTTCGTCACGGGCAAGAGCAACCAGCTCGCGCACGCGGCGTCCGTCTCCGTCGCCGAGAATCCAGGCCACGGCTACAACCCGCTGTTCCTCTACGGCGGCGTCGGCCTTGGCAAGACGCATCTCATGCACGCCATCGGCCACCGCATCCTCGAGCACCACCCGGAGATGCGCGTGCTCTACGTCTCGAGCGAAAAATTCACGAACGAGCTCATCAACTCCATCCGCGACGGCCATCCGGAAAAATTCCGCGACAAGTACCGCACGATCGACGTGCTGATGGTCGACGACATCCAGTTTATTTCGGGCAAGACGAGTACGCAGGAGGAATTTTTCCACACGTTCAACGCGCTGCACGATGACAACAAGCAGATCATCCTGTCGTCCGACCGTCCACCGAAGGAAGTCGAAAAGCTCGAAGACCGCTTGCGCTCGCGCTTCGAATGGGGCCTCATCACGGACATCCAGGCGCCAGATCTCGAGACGCGCATCGCGATCCTGCGCAAAAAAGCCATGGTCGACCATCTCGACGTGCCGAACGACGTCATGTTCTCCATTGCGAACCGCGTCGACACGAACATCCGTGAGCTCGAAGGGGCGCTGACGCGCGTCGTCGCCTACGCGTCGCTGACGCGCCAGCCCGTCACGACGGAGCTCGCCATGCAGGCGCTCAAGGACCTCTTCCCAGACGGCGGACAAAAGGAGGTCACGCTCGAGGTCATCCAGGAGATCGTCGCGAACTACTTCCAGATCCCGGTCGATGACCTCCATTCGAAGAAGCGCAGCCGCAGCATCGCATTCCCGCGCCAGGTCGCCATGTATCTTTGCCGCGAGCTCACGGAGAGCAGCCTGCCGGCCATCGGCCAATTTTTCGGCGGCCGCGACCACACGACGGTCTTGCACGCGTACGACAAGATCCAGAAGGAAAAAGAGACGGACGACAAGCTGGAGAAGACGATCCACGATCTCATGGAGCGCATCCAAAAGATGTAACCTGCCGCCGGAATCCCCTGTGCATAACGATGTGGATGTGGGTTGGGATATTTTGTGATTTTTTTGTGGATAACCATCGGCTGTGCATTTCCTTGTGGAACCTGTGGATAACTACCTACACATTCCTCCGCTGTTTCCACAGGTTTTCCCACAGCTTCCCTGTGGATGCCAAAGGGCTTTCGACGACTTATCCACGTTTCCACAGCCCCTACTACTACGGCGGCTATTTTCTTTTAAAAATCTAGAGAAGTATCAAACAAAGAGAGCGAGGCACGCAATGAAATTCACCTGTCAGAAACAAGAACTCGCGGAAGCCATCAATATGGCCGGCAAGGCCGTTTCGTCGAAACCCCAGACGCCGATCCTCTCCGGCATCTTTTTGAAAGCGGAAGAAGGAAAACTCGAAGTCCAGGCCACAGACTATGAAATCGGCATCATCGAAGAGATTCCGATCGAACTCGAGACGCCGGGACAAATCGTCCTTCCCGGGCGGTATCTCCAAGAGGTTGTGCGCCGTCTCCCCGAGGACCGCATCCGTTTTTCCTTTGATGAAAAAAGCCGCACGGCACATATCCAGTCCGGCAACGCCAACTACACGTTGCGCTCCATGAATGCTGGCGACTACCCCGGCGTCCACCGCATCACGGGCGATCTCCAGTTCACGCTCCCCGACACCGTGCTGCGCAACCTCTGCAAGAAGACCGTCTTCGCCTGCTCAACAGACGACAGCCGTCCGATCTTCACGGGTGTCAACTTCGACTTCAACGGCAAAACGCTCACGCTCGCCGGCACGAACACGCATCGCCTCGCCGTCAAGACCTACACCTTTGACGAAGAGCTCACGTCCATGAAGCTCATCGTCCCCGGCAAGACGCTGCAGGAACTCCTGCGCACGTTCACATCCGACGTGCCGACGAACGTCGCCGTCACCTGTTCGTTCAACCAGATCAGCTTCCAGTACGAAAACCTTTACTTCACGAGCCGTCTCATCGAAGGCGCGTTCCCTTCGTTCGCGAACGTCATTCCAAAAAACACACTGACGACCGTCACCATGACAACGGCCGACCTCTCGGCCGCTATGGATCGCGTCTTCCTCATCAGCCGCACGAACGACTACAACGTCATGAAACTCCACTTCGGTGACAACAATCTCCACATCTCCTCGAGCAACCCCGACATCGGCGAAGCCGAAGAAGACATCCCCGCCACCATCGCCGGCCCTGACATCGACATCGCCTTCAACGCGACGTACCTCGTCGACGCCCTCAAGATCCTCGAGGGTGACACCTGCACGTTCGCCCTCACGAAGCCCCTCGCCCCCGTCCTCATCACCGACGCGAACGACCCGGACTTCCAGTACGTCGTCACGCCGATGCGCACGCGCTGAGTTTTCGAAAATCCAGCAAACATGCGGATTTCACCGTGACAAAAATAAAATAAAGGCGTTCCAATAATATTTATTGGAACGCCTTTCCACAACACAGAAAGTAAAAAAGGACACGAACATGGAACAGCAGCACACCCCCGAGCCCCTCGCGATTGACACCGACGACATCCGCCTCGACAACCTCCTGAAGTGGGCCGGCATCACGACGACCGGCGGCGAGACCCGCATCCTCATTGACGAACGCCGCATCAAGCGCAACGGCGAACTAGAAACCGCCCGTCGCCGCAAACTCGTCCCCGGCGACATCATCGAGATCGAAGGCATCGGCACCTACCAAGTGACGAAAGAATAAATCATGCAAGTCACATCACTGCATCTTCAAGACTTCCGCAATTACGAAGAACTGACCTTGACGCTTGCGCCGACGCTCAACATCTTTCTCGGCCCGAACGCGCAAGGAAAGACGAACATCCTCGAATCCATCTACTATGCCTCGATCACCCATTCGCACCGCACGCGCCAGGATAACGATCTCATCCGCTTCGAACAGCCGGCTGGACACGTCCAGCTGGCCTTTTCGCGTGCCGGCGTGATGAATCGCATCGACATCGACCTGCCGCGCCATGGCCGCCGTAAAATCATGCGGAACGGCCAGCCCACGCGTCCGCGCGACCTCATCGGCTGCCTCACGACCGTCCTTTTCTCCCCCGAAGACCTCGCGCTCGTCAAAGGCGCGCCCGCGCTCCGGCGCCGTTTCCTCGACAGCGAGATCTCACAGGCGAGCCCTTCGTACTGCCACGAGCTCCTCACATACAACCACCTGCTCGCACAGCGCAACACGCTATTGAAGCGCATCCGCGAAAACCATTCGCCGCAAACGCTTCTTGAGCCGTGGGACGCACAGCTCGCCGCGAGCGCCGCGAAGATCACGCGCAAACGCCAAGCGGCCGTGCAAAAACTCCAAGCCATCGCGAACGAGATGCAGCGCGACATCTCCGGCAGCAAGGAAACGCTCGCGCTCGCATACGAAATCCACGGGCGCGAAGAAAACGTCACGACATCAAAAAAAACGGATGCGCCCGAACAAAACGCACGTCCCGAAGAAATGCCTCCGGCCGCCGCACAAGTGACAGAGCGCCTCGAACTATGGTATAATAAGAAGCTGGAAGCGCGCCGCGCGCTCGACATCCTGCGCGGCGTCACGAGCGTCGGCCCACACCGCGACGACCTCGCGCTCCGCGTCTCCGGCATCGACCTCCGCGCCTACGGCTCGCAAGGCCAGCAGCGCACGGCCGCCCTTGCCATGAAGCTCGCCGAGCTCGCCTTCCTCCACGAGGAGACGGGCGAGTACCCCGTCCTCCTTCTCGATGACGTCATGAGCGAGCTCGACGCGGACCGCCGCACAGCCCTCCTCGCCTTCCTCGCAGAGGAACGCATCCAGACCATCATCACCGCGACGGATGCCGCCTATTTCCCGAAAGAGGATTTCGGGACGGTATATCGGGTGAAAGAGGGACGGGTGACACAGGCGTGAAGATTGTTTGTTGTTTTCTGGGTATATCGGACGGTTACGAGCGTATCGGAAACAGCAGCCTTCCCCTTCGGGGAAGGTGCCGAGCGTTAGCGAGGCGGAAAGGGTGGCGAAGGTAGGAATCAGCTACTCGCACGCTTGTAATGTCGAAGATAATTGTAAGTTATTGCTTTCCTTCGCCTTTACAATCCTGAAATTTGTTACGCCCTACCTTCGCCACCCTCTCCACCGCTAACGCGGTCCCCCTCTCCCCTTGGGAGAGGCTTCCCCATTTGCCACGCTCGGCAACCGATGCAACAGATTCGAGGTGACCTCCTTGCCCCGCACGACGATCCCTTTCCCCGAGCCGACCTCCAAGATCCTCCCGCGCACGATCCACGAGCTCGGGCCGGCGTTCGAGCACATCTTTTACTGCAACAACGTCATCTACCACTGGCCGGACATCGTCGGCCCCGCTATCGCGCAGAACGTCGAGGCCGTGCGCATCCTCCGCGAGACGCTCTGGCTCTACACGTACGACTCGTCATGGCGCAACCAGATCGCCTACATGCAGACACAGATCATCGAGCGGGTCAACCAGTATGCTTGCCGGATGCTCATCAAAGAGCTCCGCTTCGCCCGCTCGGGCAAGGAGCGCGTCCGGCTGGCCGCAAAGCCTGCGGACGAAGGCGTCGACTACGCGAAAGCGCTGCCGAAAATCAACCTCAGCGACGAAGAAGTCGACGATATCCGCGCGCGATGCGCCCACGTCGAAAACGACGACCTGCGCGCGAGCCTCTTCCGCATCACGCTGAAGCAGGCGAAGCTCGACCGCCTGCGCCTCGCCCTCGGCTACCACAAATGCGCGGACTGCAACAGCCTCTGTGAGCCCGGCCGCAAGCGCTGCTCGTCGTGCGCGCTCCGGCACGATGAGGCCGTCCGCTCCGCCATCCACCATTACCTCGTCGACTGCCCGTGGGCGCGCTACGGCGAAGTGCGGCGCGAGATCCCCGAGGCCACGCCGGAGCTCCTCTACTCCGTCCGCGCGGGCTACGTCCGCGAGCTCGAGGCCGATGTCCTCCTCGAGCACCCCGAGACGCTCGCCGCGAAGACCCTCACCATGGCCTACCGCTGCCTCCCGCCCGAGCAGATCACGGACGACGTCGTCCGCCACACGCTCTGGCATCTCCGCAGCGAGCTCGCCAAGCCCGCCGTCTGGCGGCCGATCCGGCGGTACGAATATCTCGGGCTCGGAAAGAAAAAGTAATGCAAACTTCAGCCTCCCTCTGAGAGGGGGCCAGATTTCGAGGAGTCCATTTATGTTCTTGCATCTCGGTCACAACCTCTCCGTCCGCGCCCGCGACGTCATCGCGATCCACGACTACCGTCTCTTCGCCCCCGGCGGCGCGGCGCGGGCGTTTTTCGAGCACGAGCAGGCCGCGGGGCATGTCCGCGACGTCGCGGCCGGCAAGACCCCGAAATCGCTCGTGATGACGGACGAAGCCATCTATTTGTCCGCGATTTCCCCGACAACCCTGTTGCGGCGCACCCGCAATTCCTATAGATTTGTCCACAACAACGCAAACAACACCAGCAAGTGAGATAGGAGATACAGATTTATGGCAGACGAAACCCTCCATTTGACGTTTGACGGCGCCGACGACGCGAAGCAGGATGCAGCGGCAGAAGCCGTGCCGCCGGTCGATCCCGAGCTCGAGGACAAGGACCTCGACCTCACGGGCGTGACGATCCACACGGACGAGTCGAGCGCCGAGGTCACGGCCGTCGACGCCGACTACGGTGCCGAGCAGATCCAGATCCTCGAAGGCCTCGAGGCCGTCCGCAAGCGCCCGGGCATGTACATCGGCTCGACGTCGGAGCGCGGCCTGCATCACCTCGTCTACGAAGTCGTCGACAACTCCATCGACGAGGCGCTCGCGGGCTACTGCGACCACATCGACGTGACGATCGAAAAAGACAACTCCATCACCGTCGTCGACAACGGCCGCGGCATCCCGGTCGACATGCACGAGAGCGGCAAGCCGGCCGTCGAGGTCGTCCTCACTGTCCTCCACGCCGGCGGCAAGTTCGGCGGCGACGGCTACAAGGTCTCGGGCGGCCTGCACGGCGTCGGCGTCTCCGTCGTCAACGCGCTGTCGACGTCCATGGACGTGCAGGTCAAGCGCGACGGCAAGATCCACGAGATTTCCTTCCACCGCGGCGCGACGGCGAAGCCGCTCACCGTCACGGGCGAGACGGAGGAAACCGGCACGCGCGTCCATTTCTGCCCCGACCCAGAGATTTTCACCGTCACGGAGTACAGCTTTGAGACGCTCCGGCACCGCCTGCGCGAGCTCGCGTTTTTGAACCACGGCATCACGATCACGCTCGCAGACTTGCGCGGCGAGGCCGAGCGCCGCGAGACGTTCCATTTCGACGGCGGCATCAGCTCGTTCGTCGAGCACTTGAACCGCAAGAAGGAAAAGCTCAACCCCGAGCCGATTTATTTCAACGGCACGAAGGACGACACGGTCGTCGAGATCGCGCTGCAGTACAATGACAGCTACCAGGAAAACATTTACTCGTTCGTCAACAACATCAACACCGAGGAAGGCGGCACGCACCTCGCCGGCTTCAAGATCGCGCTGACGCGCGCGGCGAACGACTTCGCCCGCCGCCAGGGCGTTTTGAAAGACAAGGACGGCAACCTCACGGGCGACGATGTCCGCGAAGGCCTGACGGCCGTCATCAGCCTGAAGATCCGCGAGCCGCAGTTCGAAGGCCAGACGAAGACGAAGCTCGGCAACAGCGAAGTGCGCGGCATCGTCGACTCCATCGTCACCGAGGGCCTCACGGAATATTTCGAGGAAAACCCCGCCATCACGAAGCGCATCCTCGAAAAGGCGTCCATGGCGCAGCGCGCCCGCGAAGCCGCGCGCAAGGCCCGCGAGCTCACGCGCCGCAAGAACGCGCTCGAGGTCTCCAGCCTCCCCGGCAAGCTCGCCGACTGCTCCGTCAAAGACCCGGAGCAAGCCGAAATCTACCTCGTCGAGGGCGATTCCGCTGGCGGCTCCGCGAAGCAAGGCCGCGACCGCCGCTTCCAGGCGATCCTGCCGCTGCGCGGCAAGATTTTGAACGTCGAAAAAGCCCGCCTCGACAAGATTTTCGCGAACGCCGAGATCCGCACGATGATCACGGCGTTCGGCACGGGCATTAGCGACGACTTCGACCTCGCGAAGCGCCGCTACGGCAAGATCATCATCATGACGGATGCCGATGTCGACGGTGCGCACATCCGCACGCTGCTCCTCACGTTCCTCTACCGCTACATGAAGCCCCTCATCGAGCACGGCCACGTCTACATCGCGCAGCCGCCTTTGTACCAGATCCGCAAGGGTAAGAAGCACTGGTACACCTACAGCGACGACGAGCTCGCGAAAAAGCTCGACGAAGTCGGCCGCGACGGCATCACCGTCCAGCGCTACAAAGGCCTCGGCGAGATGAACCCCGAGCAGCTCTGGGAGACGACGATGGATCCCGAGGGCCGCACCATGCTCCGCGTCGAAATGGAAGACGCCGAAGAAGCCGACGAACTCTTCACCATCCTCATGGGCGACAAAGTCGAGCCGCGCCGCCAGTTCATCGAAGAAAACGCGAAACTCGTGCGGAACCTTGATATCTGAGAAAAAAATGTATATGTGTAAGTTTCCTTGTTGACCTTGTTGAAAAAAAAATGCATTGCATGGTATACTGATAGTCGAGAAAAGAAAAAGGAATCTGCTGTGTCAGAACACCGGAAAAAGCCCCTGCAGGATGGTAGCCTGCAGGGGCTTTTTCTGCGCCATCATCGACTGGTAGTATCGACTGTACGCAACAGAAGGTTATTCGCCGTTGCCGAAGCGGCGACGGATGCGGTGGAGGGTTAGATCAGCGACAATACCAGCGCGGCGATGGTGAAGTACGGCCCGTAGGCGAACATTTCGCCGCGCTTGCGTTTGCCCGTTGCGAGGAGGACGAGGGCGGCGAGGCCGCCGAGGATGGTGCCGGCGATGACGACGGTGAGGAGTTGGTCGCTGCCGAGCCAGAGGCCGAGCGCCGCGACGAGCTTGATGTCGCCACCGCCAATCGCGCCGCGCGTGATGACGGCGATCGCGAGGAAGACGGCGAAGCCGACAGCGGCCGCGAGGAGGTGGTCAAAAAACGGCCGTCCGAGCAGCGGAATGGAGAGCAGACCGAGCACGGCGAACGGCACGAGCTGCCGGTCAAAAATCACCTGCTGCTCGAAGTCCGTGACCGTGAAGAGCACGAGGAAGAACACGAACGCGAGCAAAAAAATCAGGAACAAGGCATCGTGGAACGTGCCGCCGGCCGCGCTCACGAAGCTCCCTGTTACCGTGGCGGGCACGTCGAGCCCTTGCAGGTGCAGGAGAAAGCCGCTTGTCAGGATCGACCAGCAGAACAGCAGGCCGTACGCGCCCGAGAGGATGCCGCCGCGCCGTTTTTCCTGCGTTGTCAGCCGCTCGGGAAAGCTCAGTACTGCCCGCTCCGCGCGGTATCGCGCCTCGATCCAGCGCGCGCCGAAGATGCCGCCAGACACCGCGAGCGCGATTGCGCAGACGATGCCGATGATTTTGATTGCCATGGATTTTCACCGCCTATCTTATTTTCTGCTTTTATTGTAAGATATTCGCGCCTAGGTTGCAAGGCATACGAAAAAGGAGGGCTGTTGCAGGATTGCAACAGCCCTCCGAGCCCCGGTGGATGCTCCTCTTACGCGAGCTCGATGCGCTCGACGTTCGAGATATAGGCATCCTTGATGTCCGTCGCGAGCGTGCCGCCCGAGAGGACGAAATCTTTCGCGACCATCGCCGCGGCCGCGGTGCGGACCTCATCTTTCGTGAGGCCGTCCTTCGGGTCGGGCAGCGAGTACGTCGCCGTCTTCGTATCCTTGAGGTTGAAGACAATCTTCAGCGTCTTTGCCATGCGTTGTCACCTCCTTCCGAAGTTACGTCGTAAATAAGGATGCTATTTGCCCTGCGGGCAAATGGCAAAGGCATCCGTTAAGCAGACTCTTGGCGCTTCAGCGCCTAGAGGTCGCTTATGCGTCAGCTAAGCGCTGAAGCGCAAACGGCTGCCTTTTCCGGCAGAGCGTCACTCGCCTGCGACGAGCGTTGCCGTGTCGACGCGGCTGATCGTCGAGACGTCGTGCGACTGGAGCGCGCCGAGCTTTGCGCCGATGTCGAGCATGTCGTCATCGGTGACGGCCGGGTTCACGGCGGAGTACGTGCGGGAAGACGTGATGGCCTTGCCGCTCGACGCCGTGCCCGTCACCACTTTAATGACGAGCTTCGTGCTCTGGCTTTCTTTCTTTGCTGCCATGAGGTATCACCTCCTTTCACACCGATACTTGCTGTGGGAGAGGAGGAATACAAAAGAGGCACAAAAAAAAATCTCCCGTGCGGGAGATTTTTTTGTGCCAGGGGACTCAGATCGAGATGCGGAAGTATTCTTCGATGGCGTCTCGGAGATTTTTCGGACCGTCTTCGCCTGTGAGGTCGGTGAAGAAATGCAGCGGGTTCTTTTTGTTTTTGCGGTTCTTGAACTGCGTCAGCGCGTTGTGGTAAATTTCGTCCTCGATGGAGTCGGGCGTGAGGTCTTCCCAGTTCTGCGCGTTGTAGCCGCGGCCTTGCACCGTGTTGTCCGGCCGGCCGCCCGTGACCTCGAGCTCCGAGAGGAACTGGATCTGCTGCGTCTTCGGGCGGATGTAGTAGTGCGCGAGGTAAAACTTCTGCGGGTACGTGTACGACCCGTCCTGCGCGGACTCCTCCTCCGTCTTCTGCGGCACGAGCTTCACCCACGTGTCGAGGATCTGCTCGCTGCCGTGCGGCAGCTGCGACCAGCGCGTCGCACGGTGGTCGAGATAGTAGTCATAGCCGCTGTCGGAGAGCAGCAGCGTGTAGCGGGCGTCTTCCTTCTTCTTTTCCTTCTTCGCCTTCTCGGCCTCTGCTGCTTCCGCGGCTTCTTTTGCCGCCGCTTCCTCGTCGTCTTTCGTGAGTGGCCGCGTCATTTTCCTCGTTTCCTCCGGCGTGGCAAACCAGTCATCCGCCGACGTCATGTCGCTGATTTCCTCCGGCGGCGCGGCGTCAGCCGACGTATCATGTTCACTGGCAAACGCCGTCGGCAGGAACAGGGCCGCAGCGCATACGAGGGCGAGCGTCGTGTGGAAAACTGTCCGTTTCATGTGGTTCACCTCATTTTTAGATGCGGAGGAACGCGGGGTCAATCCTCCGAAATATCGATGTCGTTCATGGCTTCTTTCATGCCGTTCGCGATGGACTCTTCGTACACGCGGCCGTTGATATAACCGTTGTGCGTCTTGCCCGTCGTCGCGATATCGTTGCGATAGAGATAATCGCCGGATGCGACGTCGACGAAACGGAGGCGAAGCCAGATATTGGAATGTGTTGTATGATCCGTGACCGGAGGGATCGTCGGTACGAGGACGTGATGATAGACCCGGGAGTGTCCTTCCGTCAGCGTGATGAGAAACACATAGTCGTAGTCACAGGCCCTTCCCGCCTCGACGAAATCCTCGCGTCCGAGGTCTGCGATACCGCGCGGCTGCTGCGTTTCCAAAGGAACATCGTCGATGTCCGGCCGCTTGACATCCGGATGATCGTACACGTCCTTCGCGGCGCGCACATCGCGCTCGTTCGCATAGCGATCCTCTGCGACCTGCAACAGGCGCGTATTGACGTCCGTGCCCTTCATGACCGCAAAATATTCGCGCGGGAACTTCTTGCGGATCTGCGCATAAATGACGTTCTTCACGCGATCCTCGACGACGAGGTTTTCATCGCCGTTCACGATCACCGCAATGCGCGTGCGGTCACCGGGACCGACCGGCCCTTTGTCGCCATAGATGATATGATGCGCGCGGTTGTAGACATCGGACGTTTCATAGCCTTTTTCTTTCTTGAGTTCGCGCTCCGCGACCTCCGGATGCACCGCCGCCTCAGCCGACGAAATCCAATTTATAGGACTTTCGGGGGGGGTAGTGGAAAACGCCGAAACGGCAAACGCGAAGAGCAGCGCAAGGCATCCTTGCATGATGTGTTTCATGTCGATCCCTCCAAGCAAATCATTGATTATTTCTTATTTTAATACATCATGGAATCCATGTAAACGAGAAAAATACAGTTTTCACATCATTCACGTCAGCCGTCCTTCTACTGTCGTATCCTTCAATGCCAATTCGATAGCTTTGCACATGCCGTCAAAATTTTCGAAGACGTCGCGACTGCGGAATCGCACGGTGCGGAATCCGTGGCGTTTCAGATACGTTTCGCGCATATGATCGTGTTGCTGTTCTTCCTCGCCATCATGCACGTCGCCATCCAGTTCAATGACAAGGGAAGCTTCCGCGCAGATGAAGTCGACAATATAAGGTCCGATTGGCCGTTGACGTTGGAAGCGGGGCTGATGGTCGTGAAGAAAATCATACCACAAGTGTCGCTCCGAGGGTGTCATGCTCTTGCGAAGCTCCTTTGACCGTCCTTTCGCAAACGATGTGCAATAATACTTGCCATTTTTCATGCCAATGCCGCCTCTCGAATGCAATTTAGCCTCCCTCTTAGAGGGAGGGGGACCGCGAAGCGGTGGTGGGTGCCCCTTGTACGGCAGAAGAATCTGTACGACCGAGCTTCCGCGGCTTGCGAGCACGAAATATCAGATGCGTGCGCGCACCGGCGATCTGTTACAACTTGCGTATTGTCACAAACTGCAAGCGCCACCCACCTGACGCTGCGCTTCGCTCCGCGTCTGTCCTCCCTCGGAGAGGGAGGCTTTGGTCGAGTACATCCACAGTCTTTTCCCTTTCTGAAATTTTCCACGGCGATGTAGGTCGTGGTACGAAAATCATATCTTTACAGCGGTTTCTTCGCCGGCGTGCCGGCTTTTCGGGGGTACGCTTTCGGCGTCGGGGCGGTTTTTTCGATGACGAGGACGGCGCGCTGGTCGTCGAGGCCGGGGAGTTTCACGGGGCGCGTTTCTGCGACCGTGCCGCCGAGGAGTTTCAGCGACCGTTTGCTGTCCGCGAGTTCTTCTTCCCAGGCGCGGCCTTTCAGTGCGAGGAGATGGCCGCCTTTTTTGACGAATGGCAGCGTGTACTCGAGGAGCACGGGAAGTCTTGCGACGGCGCGGCTGACGACGAGGTCGTAGCGCTCGCGGTGCGCTTTGTCGCGTGCGGCTTCCTCGGCGCGGGCGTGGATGCAGCGGACACCATCGAGGCCGAGCTCCTGGACGACGGCCTCCAAAAAGGATACGCGCTTCGCGAGGGAATCCATGAGCGTCAAATGGATATGGGGCGCGAAAATCTTCAGCGGCAGCCCCGGGAAGCCCGCGCCCGTGCCGACGTCGAGCACGGCCGGCGCACCCGCGAAGAGCGCGGCGTCGTACGCCGTCAGCGAGTCGATCATGTGCTTCACTGCGACATCGCGCGGCTCCGTGAGCGCCGTGAGGTTCATGCGCGTGTTCCACTCGAGGAGGAGCGTGGCGTAGCGGTCAAACTGTTGGAATTGTTCTTCGGTCAAGGAGAGGCCATATGCTTCAGCAGCCGCGTGAAATTCAGTGAGAAAATCAGACATAAATACCTTCGACTTTCATGTATGCAGAAGCGTCAGGCCGTACCTTCGACACACCCACCACCGCTTCGCGGTCCCCCTCCCTCGGAGAGGGAGGCAGGAGTTTGTATAATTTTGTATTCTTTTTACTTCTACATTCTTTCCTTTTTTCCTGCCGCTCAGTTCCATCTTTTCCGCACGTCTTCCTCGGCGATGGCGAGGAGGAGGAAGAGGGCGAAGATCTCGGCGCGGCCGATGGTCATGAGGAGGCAGGCGATGAGCTTCGCGGCGGGGGCGAGGGCAGCGGTCGCTCCACATCCCATGAGGGCGGCGAGGCTGCCGGTGCTCGTGAGGCTGCCTGCTGCGAGGCCGAGGCTCGGCAGGATCGCGACGCCTGTCGCGGCGAACGCGAGCGTGCCTGCGAAAAACACGGCGATGTAGAGGAAGAAAAATACGAGGATGCGGCCGATCACTTTGTCCGGCACGGGCAGGCCGTCGAGCGGGACGCTGATGATCATGCGCGGATGCAGCGTGCGCCGCAGTTCGCCGAGCGCGAGGCGCGCGAGCACGACGAGGCGCACGACCTTCAGCCCGCCGCCGGGCGAGCCGATGCACGCGCCCGTGAACGCGAGCAGAAACAGGATGCTGCGGTCAAAATCCGGCCACGCCGCGACGTCGTCCGGCAGAAAGCCCGCGGTCGTGAAAAAGGACGCGGATGCAAAAATGCCGTTTCGGATGGACGCGAAAAATCCTTGCGTGGTCGCAAAAAATAAATGGAGTGATACAGCGGCCGCCGCGGCCACGAAAATCCCGAGCGCCGCGCGCAGCGTCGTGTCGTTCCAGAGGAGCCGCGGGCTGCGCCGCGCCCAGGCCTTCCAGTAGAGCAAAAAATTCCCGCCCGTCACGAGCATCATGAAAATCCCCGCGACGAAGAGCGGCGACGACCCCGCAAATGCGTGCGCCATCGCGCCGCTGCCGGCCGTCGAGACGACGGAGAGCGCGAGCACGAGCGCGCGGAGCGGCGCGACGCCGCAGAGAAGCAGCACGACGAAAAACACCGCCATGAGGCCGCCATAAATCGAGAGTCCCTGCCAGATCGACTGGTGCATCTTGCGCCAGACGGGGCTGAAATACACCGTCTGCCGTGCCGTCAGCACAAGGCCGAAGCAGCCGCTGACCTGCGGCAGCACCGTCACGAGCAGCACGACGAACGCGAGCCCGCCGAGCCCGTTCATGAGCCCGTGCCAGAGCGCGAGCGCCGGCGGCAGGTCCAGGATGTCCGCGAAATGCGAGAATCCGGTCGCGGAAAAGGCCGCCATGGCCTCGAAAAAGGCGTCGACCGGCGCAAGCGTGCCAGAAATCACGAACGGCCACATCCCGACGAAGGCGAGGAACGGCCACGCGAGCACGGCGAACAGTGCGCCCTCCGCGAGCGTCAGCGGCCGCGCATGCTCCCGCCCCAAGTGATAAAACAGCGTGGCGAGTCCCATGGCGCCGCAGAGCGGCACGCCGAACGCGAGGCTCGCACCGAGGTCCGGCACGCCCGCCGCGAGCGCCTGCGCCTGCGCGAGGCAGAGCGGCAGGCACAGCAGCACCGAGAGAGCAGTGGCGAGGCGCGAAAGGAGATACCAGAAAATCTCGTGACGATCGTGCAAAGCGGCGCCTCCTTTGAAAAAGAAAAAGAAAAAATCAGCGCACTGTATATGCAGCTGCATCCTGATTTGATATAATATACGCAGAAAGGAGCGATGATGATGAGTGCTACGAAATCTCTCAGCATCCGCATGGATGAAGATGTGAAAAATCAAGCGGAGGCGCTGTTTTCTGAACTGGGCCTCACGATGACGACCGCCATCAATCTTTTTCTGCGAACGAGCATCCGCGAACATGGCATCCCTTTTTCTCTGAAGCTCGATGCTCCGAATGCAGAAACGGCAGCGGCCATCGAAGAGGGATGGCGCATCGCGCATGATCCGAACGCCGAAACATATCACAGCGTTGCCGAACTCCGAAAGGCGCTGGACGTATGAAGTACAAAGTCCGAATGACCTCGCGCTTGTTCCAGGAATGAACGCCGCTCGCACGAGCGGCGTTTTCATTGGGCGGCCAGCGCCTCGTAACACCGCATGAGCTCTGCGACGCAGTCGCTTTCGGTGATGGTGACGGGGAGGCCGTAGGCGCGGAGGACGGCGCGGTCGTTGGCGCGATGGGCTTCGCGCAGGTCTTTCGGCATGAAGACGTCGTCGTAGAGGTCGGCGAGGCTGCTGCCGACAGATTTAATCGCAGAGTGTCTCGCGCACGAACTGGATGAATCCCTTGAGAGGAAAGATTCCCTGCTGATACTCCTGTGGATACGTCTTGATGTATTCCTGCGGAACGACGAGGACGACGTGCTCTGCCTGCATTTCATGGAGCTGCTGCGGGGAGATGCCTTGCTGGAGAGTGCAGAGATACTTCGTTTTGACGCGGTCGGCTTCCGTCACGACTTGCCGCCAGCGATCCTTGCATGTTGTCTTCGCGCCGAGAACGATGAGCTTATCCGCAGGATAGGACAAATCGTGATAAGCCTTGCCGCTCGGGAAGACAAAATCGGGCTTCTTGCGCTCCTCCGTGATGACTTGCGCCTCGTACGCAAGGTGGTTCCCATCGAAAATCGCGCTGAGGTGATACTCAAGCGACTTTCCCGCACGGCTCTTGCGGCGGTTCAGCACGGAGTTCGCCGCTTCTATGAACGCTTCCATGGACGAGAAGCCGTTCCGCACCTGATTGCCGTACTGCGCTTCTTCGATGGCGCGGAAAATCTGGTATTCCGTGTGATTCCATGCGAGCAGTTCCCTATCGGGATTACGCACGATGTTTTCGACGTGGTCGTAAACATCGTTATAAATTTTTCTTGCGGCGGCTGACATTTCGGCGGCTTTCGGGAAGCCGCCGAGCGTTCGGACGAATGTCTCGATTTCTTTCTGTTCTGCGGTCGCGAGAGCAGAAACATCCTGCTCGCCACCCTTGAGAATCTGCCCGACATCTGTCGGCGACATGCCGAAATGCGCGAGGAATGCGTCGATGTCATCTTCCGTTTCGAGCACCCACGCTTCGTAATCCTCGGCATCCATTTGCACGAGCACGAAAAGCGCTCCTGTATTCTCGGGACGCAGAAGATTGAAGCCCCTGCCAAAGCCTGTGATGCGGTATTCGTTCTTCGCGCGTCCGTAGTATTTGAAGTTGTTGTCAAGCACGCGGTCGCCTTGCCAGCGGACTTTCACCATGCGCGTCTCGTTCTCACCGCGCACGGCACGATGCCCAAAGAGCAAGCTCCATGCGGATTTCGGGATGTAGATGCCGCTCTGGTGCGTCCGCGCGAGACCGGTGTCGATGGCGGCGAGGAAACGGCAGAACGCCGCCGTGCCGCGCTCGACGGAATGGATGGCGCGTTCGCTCATGGAACGTTCTGCTGATTCATCCAATCTGCCGCACCTCCCGCCCTGCCGCCTGCTCATCGAACTGCTCGACCATATCGATGATGTTGCCCGCGATGGCAGTCACGAGCGGAACGACGACGGAATTGCCGAACTGCTTGTAAGCGCGCGTGTCAGACACCGTGATGCGGAAATCGTCGGGATAGCCTTGAAGACGCGCGCACTCGCGCGGCGTCAGGCGGCGCGGATTCCTGCCCGGCCCTTGGCTGATGAGGATTTCCGAACCGTCCTTGTAATACCTCGCGGAGAGCGTGCGGGACGAGCCGTCAAGGTCGGGCAGCCCATAGCCGAACCCATGCCCCATTGCCTTGTGCTTCGCGGCATAATTCTGGAGATACGTCCAGAGCTTGTCCGAGAGCGTGTATTTCGGATCGACCGCAGGGAGCAGGATGTCGCGGAGTGTCGGCTTCTTCTGCGGCTTCGCGCTTTCCACATCGAAATGAAAGTCCATGAGAGCGCCGTAGCGGCGGCGGTCAAAGCCCGCGATGAAGATGCGCTCGCGGTGCTGCGGGACGAACCCGTCCCCGTCGATGACGGCGGGAAAAATCTCATAGTCGAGCTGGTCGAGCGATTCGCGGATGACGCGCCATGTCTTCCCTTTGTCGTGGCTCTTGAGATTCTTGACGTTTTCGAGCAGGAACGCTTTCGGGCGCTTGGCATCAAGGATGCGGCAGACATCGAAGAAGAGTGTTCCCTGCGTCTTGTCTGCAAAGCCCGTCGCACGACCGAGGCTGTTCTTTTTCGATACGCCAGCGATGCTGAACGGCTGACAGGGAAACCCCGCGACGAGGATGTCATGGTCTGGGATGTCCGCCGCCTCAATCTTCGTGATGTCGCCTTGAGGCAGCACGCCGAAATTGTCGAAATACGTCTTCTGTGCGTACGTGTCCCACTCACTCGAAAAGAGACACTGCCCGCCCTGCCGCGTGAACGCGATGCGCATGCCGCCGATGCCGGCAAAGAGGTCAATGAAGGTGAAACGGCTGGCTTCGAGCGCAGGTTTCGGCTGCCGTCTTTCCAGAGTCTTGATGACGGCTTCTGTCAGCGCATACTGCATCGTCTTGTGCTCTTCGCGGACGCAGGAAGCAAAGGCGTCGTAGAGTTTGGAGTCTATCTTGAAATTCACCTGCTTCATCTCTTCGTATTTCATAAAGGCTGCTCCTTTCTCTGGGAAATATCAGCTATTTATTCTTTCCCATTATTATATCACAAGAAGCAACATGCTTCCATGCATGAGTCTCAGAAGCTTGTCTGTATCAGAAGATTTTCGCGGGGGTCTTCGACGCCGTAGACTTTTTGCAGCAGTTCGATCCAGAAGCGCTGGCTGTCCTGCTTTTCGTCGCCGACGCCCGCCCATTTCTGCGCGAATGCGGCAGCGGCTTTCGAGGGACTGGGCATGCGATCACTCTTTTCCTTTGAAATACGTCATGACCTTTTGTGCGAACTGGGTCTGGATGAAGAGGATGATGCGGTCGCCGGGCTGGAGGACGGTCGTGCCGTTCGGGATGCCGGCTTCGTCTCCGCGCACGTAGGCGCAGACGAGGCATTCTTTCGGGAGCCGCGCGTCCATGAGGCGCTTGCCGGCAGCGGGCGCGCCCTCCTGCATGATGACTTCGACGGCTTCGGCCTTCGCGCCCTCGAGGAGCGAGACGGAGACGACGCCGCCGCGCCGCGCAAACGCGAGGACTTCGCTCGCGGAGAGCAGGCGCGACGAAAGGACGATGTCGACGCCGACCTTTTCCATGAGCTCGACGTATTCGTTGCGCATGACGCGCACGACGGTCTTGTCCGCGCCGAGGTGCTTCGCGATGAGCGCGAGCATGAGGTTCAGCTTGTCGTCGTCTGTGAGGCAGACGACGACGTCCATCGTCGCGACGTCTTCCTCCTGCAAGAGCGTGATGTCCGTGCCGTCGCCCCAGACGGCGATGCCGTGGCGGAGCGAGCCCGCGACGAGCTGGCCGCGCTCGCGGTCCTTGTCGATGACCTTGACGGCGACGCCCTGGCGGTCGAGCATCGTCGCGAGCGCGCGGCCTGTGCGGCCGGCGCCGATGATCATGACGTGGTGGACGGGCCGGGCGTTCCGCTGGGCGACGGCCTGGCTGAACTCCTCGATGGCGGACGGGATGCCGATGAAGTACGCGTTGTCGCGCGGCAGGAGCGCGTCGTCGCCATGCGGGATGATCATGCGGTGGTCGCGGAAAATCATGCCCGCGAGCACGCCGGGCGGCAGCGCGACGTCCTTGAGCTTTTGGCGGGCGTACGGCGAGTTCCGGCGGATGCGCGTCTCGAACAGGCGCACTTTGCCGTGCGCGAAGTCCTCGACGTTGAGCGCGGCCGGCGTCATGAGGATGCGGTTGATTTCGTGCGCCGTGATGAGCTCGGGGTTCAGCAGGATGTCGATGTCGAAATTTTCCTTGAGGTACTCTTTCGCCTCGCCCATGAACTGCATGTCGCGGATGCGCGCGACGGTGTGGTGGATGCCGTGCTTCTTCGCGAGGATGCAGGCGACCATGTTCACCTCGTCCTGACCCGTGACGGCGATGAGGATGTCCGCGCCGCGGATGTCCGGCTCGTTCATCGTGATCGGGCTCGCGCCGTTCGCATGGATCGTCAGGACGTCGAGCGTCTCCTTCGGCGCGTCGAGCTGCGCCGCGTCATGGTCGACCATGACGACGTCGAACGATTCCTTCGACAGGAGCTCAGCGATGCTGTACCCGAGCTTGCCGGCCCCGATGACGATGACGCGCATGAAAATCTCTCCCTTATATTTCCCCGAAATTTTCTTCCTTTGCTTCTCTTTTGCTAGGCTCTTCCAGCGTAAAGAGTTCCGGCGGGACTGCACGGTTACGTACAATCGTGCGCAGGAGCATCGTAACGGCTGTTGAAAGCGATATGCCAAGCTCGGATAAAACCTCTTCCGCTTGTTTCTTTAATTCCGCATCGACGCGAATACTCAAAGATTTTGTGGCTGCCATAGAAATTTCCTCCTTGGAATTTTCTTCTATTGTAACACGAAAGAATATATTTGTATATGCATTGAAGCTCAACAAAAAAGAGCCGTCATGCTTTGACATATGCAGGCGACTCTATTATACTAGAGATGCGGCGGGATGATACCGCCGTGAGCAAGCTTAGATGAATGATGGTCTGGTCGATCTTTGGTTCGGCAGTCTTGAAAAGGAAAAGAAGTGATGCCCTATGGCTCACTTCCTGTGCTATGGTCGCAGCGAAAGATGTGCTCGTCCTCGTGGTCGCAGGAATTCTCGCAGGGTCTGCCCTCGGAATCCTCACGCCGCCGGAATGGGTGCAGGCAATCCTCGCGCTCGCCATCTATATAGCGGTGCGCTAACGACCGCGTAAAGCTTCCAATCGACGGTTCTCGATGAAAATACCCGGAACTTATTTCCAGTAAGCTCCGGGCACGAGGGTCGGTGGCCATCAGTGTTTGCGCCACTGTTTGTATGGCCGAAAATTTTTCGCTAGAAAAACAGCCGAGCGACCATCTTCATGGCTTGCTCTTTCTGCTATTATTATACGTCGCGTGTTTTTTTTCGTCAAGATAAAAGGAGACAGCGAAATGAAAGAACTCGAACTCAAGTATGGCTGCAATCCGAACCAGAAGCCGGCGAAGGTGTACATGGAGTCGGGCGAGCTGCCGTTCACGGTGCTGAACGGCAAGCCCGGCTACATCAACCTGCTCGATGCGATGAACAGCTGGCAGCTCGTGCGCGAGCTCAAGGCGGCGACGGGGCTGCCAGCGGCCGCGTCGTTCAAGCATGTGAGCCCGGCGGGCGCGGCCGTGGCCGTGCCGCTGTCGAATGTCCTCGAAAAGGTGTATTTCGTCGAAGGCGCCCTCCTCTCGCCCATCGCGACGGCCTACATCCGCGCGCGCGGCGCCGACCGCATGAGCTCGTACGGCGACTTCGTCGCGCTCTCGGACGAGTGCGACGCGCAGACGGCGTCGTTCCTGAAGCGCGAGGTCTCCGACGGCATCATCGCGCCGTCGTACAGCGCCGAGGCTTTGGAAATTTTGAAGACGAAGCGCAAGGGCAGCTACCTCGTGATCCAGATGGACCCCGATTACCAGCCCGCGCCCATCGAGACGAAGCAGGTCTTCGGCGTGACGTTCTCCCAGCAGCGCAACGATGTGAAGATTGGCGAGGAGTGCCTCATGGACATCGCGACGCAGGCGAAGGACTTCCCGGCGGCCGCGAAGCGCGACCTTCTGATCGCCCTCATCACGCTGAAGTACACGCAGTCGAACTCCGTCTGCTACACGTACGACGGCCAGGCTATCGGCATCGGCGCCGGCCAGCAGAGCCGCGTCCACTGCACGCGCCTCGCCGGCGGCAAGGCCGACCGCTGGTTCCTGCGCCAGAGCCCGCAGGTGCTGAATCTCCCGTTCAAAGACGACGTGCGCCGTCCCGACCGCGACAACGCCATCGACGTCTACATCGGCGACGAGTGGGAAGACCTCCTCGAGACGGATGACTGGAAGCGCGTCTTCACCGAGAAGCCGCCCGTCTTCACGGCCGAGGAAAAGAAAGCGTGGCTCAAGAAGGCCGCGCACGACGTCTGCCTCGGCTCGGACGCGTTCTTCCCGTTCGGCGACAACATCGAGCGCGCGCACAAGAGCGGCGTGCAGTACGTCGCCCAGACCGGCGGCTCCATCCGCGACGACAACGTCATCGAGACGGCTGACAAATACGGCATGACCATGGCCATGACGCATATCCGGCTGTTCCATCATTAATTTTTTGGCATACGAAACGCCCCTGCGGTTGACGAAATCCGCAGGGGCATTTCTTTGACCTTCTTGAACCCTTGGTCAATTGCAGTGTAACACGATTTCAGAAACCGCGCAATTTATTTTTCGAACCCCTCCGTCGACCGCTCGCGGTCGAGGTTGTCGATGCGTCGCACGCACGAGAGGGCGTAGCGTTTGCTTTCGAGGCGGAAGGGGATGAGGGTGAACATCTGGCAGCCGTAGGCGCCGGTCGCTTCGTCGAGGACGCGGAAGACGGCGGTCGTGTGGTCGCTGCGGGCGCGGAGCGACCGCTCCTCGACGGTCTGGAAGTCGTAGAATGCGAGGAAGTTCTTGCGGTCCTCGGGCGCGATGTACATCGTCGCGTATTCCTGTAGAGAGCCGACGTTCGTCTGATAGCGGTCCATGATGCGCTGCTGCGTCGCGTCGACGACGAGGTTTTCGGCGCGGCCGTCCTCGCAGAAGACGTCGAGGCGCGTGTACATCTGGAGCATGTGGCGCGCCGCGATGTCGAGGAGGCGCCGCTGGTGCTGGACGCCGAGCTCGGAGAGGTCGACGATGTGGATGGCGACGGCCATGACGCCGCGCGCCTCGTCGCGCGCGATGACGGCCATGCGCACGGAGTAGGCGCGGCCGCCGATGAAATTTTCCATGGACTCGCGGCGGCCAGACTGCATGGCGCGGTCGACGAGCTGCCAGAAGCGCTGTTCGGCCGTCGTCTTGTCCTTTTTTTTGTACCCCATAGCGGCTTCCTCGAGCGAGAGGAAGCCAACGGTATCCGCGAGCTCCTGGAACGGCGCGCTCGCGTAGAGGTAGCGGCGTGTGCCGTTTTCGCTCACTTCGAGGATGCCGAGCGCGAGCGGCTGTTCTTTCGACGGGTCGTCCCAGTGCGTGATGGGCTGCGACGCGAGCACGTTGAAGCGGCCGATGTTGCGGAAATAGGGCTCGGCGGCCGTGTCCTCGATGACGAGGAGCTTCGCCCGGTCCGCGCCCGCGACCTCGCCCGTGTGCTCCTCGGAGAACGGCATGGGCGGCGAGAAGAGGTAGCCCTGCAGCACCTCGCAGCCGATGGAGCGCAGGAACGCATACTGCTCCTCCGTCTCGACGCCTTCGCAGAGCGTGCGGATGTCGAGGCGCTTCGCCATGTCGACGATGGCTTCGAGGATGACGCGCGTCTGCGGTTTTGTCTCGAAATCGCGCAGGAACGCCATGTCGATCTTGATGACGTCGAACGCGAAGTCCTTCAGGTTGTTCAGCGACGAGTAGCCGCTGCCGAAATCGTCCATCCACATCTCGAAGCCCGCGGCGTGGAAGCGCTGGATCTCCTTTTTGAGGAATTCGTCGCCCTCTGTCAGCGCGCTCTCTGTGATCTCGATGTGGAGGTATCCTTTCGGCACGCTATACGCGCGGCAGATGGCCTCAATCTCGCCGAGCATGTCGCGGAGCTGGAAGTCGACGCGCGAGAGGTTGACGGAGATGTACGACGACTTCCACCCCGGCCGCTTCGCGCCGCGCAATTGGTCCTCGCAGACGTGCTGGATGATGTAGAGGTCGAGGCGGTCGATGAGGTGCGCGTTCTCGAGCACGGGGATGAACGCCGCCGGCGAGATGATGCCGCGCACGGGGTCGCGCCAGCGCGCGAGCGCCTCAAAGCCGCAGACCTCGCGCGTCGCGGCGCGGATCTCCGGCTGGTACCAGACCTCGATCCAGTTCTCGGCGAGCGCGCGGTAAAAATTCGTCAGGATGTATGTCTGGAGACTGCGCTGCTCCTCCATCGCGGGGTCGAAATACGCGATCGTCTGGTCGTACATGCCCTTGATGCTGTCGCATGCGAGCTTTGCGCGGTCGAGGATGATCGCGATGTCCGACGCGCCCGGCGGCGGCGCGTAGATGCCGACTTTCACCGTCAGTATGATGCGCGTCTCGGCCTGCTCGACCGTCTCGATGACGGCCTGGATCTTTTCGTCGAGGTCCGGCTGCCGCGTCATGACGACGAAGCGGTCGTCGTTGAGGCGCGCCATCGGCACGGGGCCGAAGCTCCCCTCGAGCGCGCCCGCGATGCGCACGAGCAGGTGGTTGCCGGCCGTGAACCCGAACTCCTGGTTCACGACGCGGAAATTTTCCACATTGAAGTAAAGAAAGGACGACGGCCCCATCGGGAGCTGGCGCGCGGCCTGCTCCATGAAGGCCATCATGGTCGGGAGTCCCGTGAGTTCGTCGCGCCGCTCGCGGCGCAGGAACCCCGCGAATCCATTCGCGTCCTCGTTCCAGTCCATGGCCATGCCGGTCTTCACCTCACTTGAAATCAGTCATCAAATGAGAAGCGTTTGTTTTCTTTCATCTTGTGATAGTACGGCAGGAGCTCGTCTAAAGGCTTCTGGTCGACCATGCCGTTCAGGTTCGCCATGACGACGTCCGGCACCTCGAACTCCGCGAGCATCTGCAGGCTCATGCCGCTCGGGATGTACGGCTCCTGCGTGTCGGCGATGATGACGATGCCGTCGAACTCGCGCTTGCCGTCGGAGAGCGCCTTGTACATCGCGACCTGCTCGGCGGACGCGCAGAGCTGCGGCATGCGGTTCTGCACGTTGCAGCCCGTGTACATCGTGCCGTCGCTCGCGAGCACGCACGCGCCGACCGCGAGCTCCTCCTCGTGGTGCAGGTACGCGTTGCGCGTGATGTCCATCGCCTGGCGCACCATCGCGTCGATGATTTCTTCATTCAGCATAGGGATCATCCTCCAAAAAACGTTTCTTTCCTATGTATATTATCCCGCCGCGCGCAAACCCTTGCGACGCGGGCAAACTGCTACCAGCACCATTATACTACAGAATACAAATAAAATGCGACAAGACGCGAAGAAAATTTGTTATCCACACATTCATCCACAGGTGTGGATAACTTTTGGCGTTCCGCGTCAAGGGAGCGCCGCTTATCCACAGGAAAACGGGGGATGACAGGATTTTTTCCTTGCTTGTGTACATTGTGCATAAGTTTCATAACGAAATTTTTACAAAAACTGTGGATAATGTGGATAAAACGGGGGATAACTCTATATTTCGGATCTGTTGATCCACAGAACCCCATATTTCGTTATCGCCGTCACAAACTTTCCGCGAGGGATTGTGGAAAACGTGATGGGATTTGTTTCCGCAGCATGCCGATGGCGCGCGGACTGTGATATACTTTCCTTGCAATGGACGATAAAAAACGAAAGGAGGCGTCGCCATGGATCTGCGCGTCGTGAACTACATCCTCGCCCGCCTCGTGCTGGCCGCGATGGCGGTGCTGTGCGTGCCGCTGTTCCTCGCGATCGCGTGGGGCGAGTGGGGGAGCGTGCGGGCGTTCGCGCTGTCGCTCGGGCTCGCGGTCACGCTCTGGGCCGTGCTCGTCACGCGCGCGCGGCGGAACAACGTCTACGACGCGATCACGCGGCGCGAGGGCATCGCGGTGACGGGGCTCGGCTGGGGGCTCATCACGGCGCTCGGCATGATGCCGTATCTTTTTGGCGGGCATCTCGGGCTGCTCGACGCGCTTTTTGAGAGCATCTCGGGCTTTACGACGACGGGCTCGACGGTGATCCCGTCCATCGAGGCGCTGCCTGCGAGCATCCTGTTCTGGCGCAGCATGACGCATTGGTTTGGCGGCCTCGGCATCATCGTCATTTTCATCGCGCTCCTGCCGCAGGCGGGGCAGAGCACGGTCTATATGTACCAGGCGGAGGCTTCGGGACGCGACCGCGTGCTGCCGCGTCTCCGCGACATGACGGGCGCGCTCTTTCGCATGTACGCGGGGCTCACGGCGCTCTGCGCGGTCATCTACTGGCTCTGCGGCCTCGATGCGGTGACGGCGGTGAATCATGCGTTTTCGACGCTCGGCGCGGGCGGCTTTTCGACGTATGACGCGAATGCGATGGCGTTTGATGATGTCTGGCTGGAGGGCTGGATGGCGTTCTTCATGTTCGTCGCGGGCGGGAACTTCGGATTGTATTACAAAATTTGGAAGAAGGGGCCGCACGCGCTGCGGAAAAATACGGAGTTCCGCGCGTATCTCGGACTGATCCTCGTCGCGAGCGCGCTCGTGGCAGGCGATCTCGTGTGCGCGCGCGGCTATGAGGTCGGCACGGCCGTGCGCTATGCGGTGTTCCAGACGACGTCACTTTCGACGACGGGCTTTGTCTCGGCGGATTTTGACACGTGGCCGGCGCTGTCGAAAGGCGTGCTGCTGCTCCTCATGTTCATCGGCGGCTGCGCGGGCTCGACGGCGAGCGGGCTGAAGATCCACCGCGCCGTGCTGCTCGTCAAGAACGCGGCGGCCATCCTCCAGGAAAAACTCCACCCGCGCGCGCTCGCCGTCGTGCACATGAACGGCCATCGCGTTGACGTCACGGAACTCCATCGCACGGGGAATTTTTTCTTCCTCTACGTCGTGACGATCGTGGCGTTCGGCCTCGTCTACACGCTCTTCGGCACGCCGATGTTCGACGCGCTCGCCATCTCCGTCACGACGCTCGGCAACGTCGGCCCCGCGTTCGGCGTCGCCGGCGCGACGCAGACGTACGCGCCGCTGCCGGGGCTCATGAAAGCGCTCCTCTGCATCGAGATGCTCCTCGGCCGCCTCGAGATCATGACGCTCCTCGTCATGCTGCGGCCGGAGTTCTGGCGCGGGAGGAAATGAAACGCGGCTGCGTCAAATTTTTTTGATTTCTCAGCAAGAAGCAAGCAGGAGATTCGTCCCTTTCATCGAAATAAAGAAGCAAGTACCCGCGGCCGGCAAGGGGGAAGACAAGCAACGGGGGAACGGAACCCGTTCAGATGATGTGTTTGTTGGAAGGGGATGGAACCATGAACTTCTTGGATGACATGAAAGTCTCCGCGAAGCTGTTCCTGCTCGGCGTGATCGCCGTCGTGGGCATGCTTTGCGTGAGCGTCACCGGCTACTTCGGCATGCAGTCGGCGAAAGAGGACATCAACATGATGTACGAGTCCTCGGTGCAGGGCATCGACGACACGGGCACGGCGCTCTCCGGCATGCGCTACGTGCAGAGCATGGTCGTCACGATGACGACGTGCCGCAACGACAACGCGCGCCTGCAGGACCTCAAGGGCAAGTACGAGACGGGCGTGAAGATGATCGAGGATAGCTTTGCCGCGTACGACGCGATCACGGTCCGCGATCCGGAGAGCGACCAGCTCATGGAGACGGCGAAGGCGAATTGGAAAGACTTCCATGCGACGCTCGAAAAGACGGCGCAGCTCTGCATGGCCGGCCAGTTTGACGAAGGCCTCGCGAATTATTCGGCCGTCGGCGCGAAGCAGGGCGCCGCGCTGGGCAAGAACCTCCTCGAGCTCACGAAGCGCCAGCATGACCAGGCCGTCGCGCTGAAGGCGAAGACGGACAGCGAGACGGCGGCGACGACGCGCAACATCGTCATCATCTGCCTCGTCGTCCTCGCGCTCATCATCGCGGCGTGCATCGTCACGGCGAAGAAGATCACGGAGCCGCTCGAACGCGTCGTCATCGGCTGCGGCAAGATGAAAGACGGCGATTTCCGCGAGTCCGGCTACACGACGAGCCGTGCCGACGAGTTCGGCGACCTCATCCGGGGCTTCTCCGAGATGCGCCGCACGGTCGCGCAGCTCATGCACCAGACGAACGAGACGGCGCAGCAGCTCGCAGCGGCATCCGAGGAGCTCACGGCGAGCGCGCACCAGAGCGCGCAGGCGTCCGAGCAGGTCGCGAACAGCGTCACGGCCGCGGCGCAGGCGTCGGCAGAGCAACAGCAGTACATCGGCGAGTCCGAGCAGAGCGTCCAGGAGACGGTCGGTTCGCTCGGCCGCCTCAACACGTCGGCCGACGAGGTCGAGGGCAACGCGAAGGCCGCGCATGACCGCGCCGTCATGGGCGGGCAGAGCGTGAAATCGGCTGTCGCGAACATCCAGAGCGTCGAATCCATTGTCAAACAGAGCGCCCTCACGGTCGACAAGCTCGGCAAGAGCTCGCAGGCGATCGGCTCGATCGTCGAGACGATCGCGGGCATCGCGGAGCAGACGAACCTGCTCGCGCTCAACGCCGCCATCGAGGCCGCGCGCGCCGGCGAGCACGGCCGCGGCTTCGCCGTCGTCGCTGACGAGGTGCGCAAGCTCGCGGAGGCCAGCCAGCAGGCCGCGCAGCAGATCACCGCGCTCATCACGGGCATCCAGAAGGACACGACGGATGCCGTGAACTCCATGCAGAGCGGCCGCGAGGCCGTGCAGTCCGGTGCCGCCGCCGTCTCCGACCTGCAGGCGACGTTCAAGGAGATCGAGGACGCCGTCGCGAGCGTCGCGAGCCGCGCGGACGCGATGGTCGGCGAGATCCGCCACGTCGGCGACCAGACCGACGTCATGCATGAAAAGACGCAGCAGATCTCCGGCAACAGCGGCCAGGTCGTCAACGAGATGGAATCCGTCTCGGCCGCGTCCGAGCAGCAGAGCGCCTCGGCCAGCGAGATCGCGAAGGCGTCGGAATCGCTCGCCGAGCTCGCGCAGAAACTCTCCGAGTCGCTGCACCGGTTCCAGTACTGAGATATATATCCACATGCATCAAAAAATCGTGCACCCCTTGCGGGATGCACGATTTTTGTTTTATAATACGAGCCATAGAGGCAGCTGCTACAGCGGTGGCGGTTGGCGTTTTGCGCCTCGCAGGAAGGTCGAAATACCCGAGAGCGAGGTGATTCGGATGGATCAGACGATCATCGTTCTTTTCCTGATGCTCTGTATCATTCTTGTGCTGAGAAAACAATAACCGCCCCTAGGTCGAAGTTCGGGCGGTTATGTTTTGAAATATAACTTTTATCGAGCGAGGCAACCAACCGTCAACCGTGGCTGCTTCTTTATTTGTATTTTATATCAAGCGCAAGTTTTTTTCAAGCATCTAACGATGATTGGTTTGTTTTTCTTTGTGCAGTTGACAGCCTCCACCCATCGTTTTAAAATGAAACGGTATATATTTTTTTGAAGACGAAAGAGAGGCTGCGGGATGATACGACGGATCGTGGGGATGCTCCTCGGGGCGGCGCTGCTGCTCGTCGCAGGGACGTGCTCGGCGGCGGACATGCGCTTCGTCGACGCGCAGGGCTACACGGGCTATTACGTCGACGCGAGCTCCGTCACGTACGAGTCGACGGCGGCGTGCAACGCGACGATCGCCGTCATCAAGGCGGACCGGAACCGCATGTTCCGCTATACGATGCATTTCGACCGCGGCAAGGGCGTGTACCAGATCTACGCGTCCGAGGTGCTCGCCTACGACACGAAGACCGTGCTGTCCTCGGGCGGCGCGGAAAACTACACGCATCCCTACTCAGGATTCTCGCCGATGAAGACGATCGTCGACTTCATCTATGACGAGCTGCCGCACGGGGAACTGCCGGCGCCGGCGGAATAAAAAAAGACGCCGCACAAGGCGACGCCATCCACCAAAAAAGCAAGTACAAATAAATAAGTGCTTTTGAGTAGGCCGGTTTCCCGACTGGCCTCATCATAGCACGGACGACGAGGTTTGTCCAGCATTTTTTCAGAGAGTTTCCAGATTTTACGAGAACTTCACGAACCGCGCGCGGCGCGGGTGCTTGGAGGCGGTTTTCATCATGATGCAGGACACTGCAGCACTCAAACGACGGACAGCGTGGCTGTCCATTTTTTCAAATACGACGCTTGTGATTTTGAAACTCATCGTCGGCCTCTATGTCGGCGCGGTCAGTCTCATCTCCGAGGCGCTGCACTCCGGCACGGACCTCATCGCGGCGCTCATCGCGTTCTGGGCTGTGCGGAAGTCCGACGCGCCGCCGGACCTCGAGCACGACTACGGCCACGGCAAGTACGAAAACCTCTCGGCCGCCGTCGAGGCGCTGCTCATCGTCGGCGCGGCCGTCGGCATCGTCTACGAGGCCGTGGACAAGTTTGCGACGGGCGAGGTCCCCGAGACGCTCAGCTACGGCATCGTCATCATGCTCGTCGCGATCGCCGTGAACTTCGCCGTGTCGCGGCGGCTGCTCTCCGTGGCGAAGCTCACGGGCTCGCAGGCGCTCGAGGCGGACGGATTGCACTTGACGGCGGACATCTGGACGTCCGTCGGCGTGCTCGGCGGCCTCGTGCTGATGCAGCTGACGGGCTGGGCGTGGCTCGACCCGGTCATCGCCATCTTCGTCGCGGGCATCATCTTCCGCGCGGGCTGGCGCATGATCGTCGAGTCGACGAAAGAGCTGACGGACGAGAGCCTGCCGCCGGACGAAGAATACCGCATCGGCGAGATCATCGAGACGTCGCCCGAAGTGCGCGGCTGGCACTGCATGCGCACGCGCAAGTCCGGCTCGTACAAGCTCCTCGACGTCCACATCCTCTTCGACGGCAACATGCACCTCGCGCGCGTCCACGCGATCTGTGACGAGATCGAGCAGGCCATCCGCAAGGAGTTCGGCACGTTCGACGTCCTCATCCATCCCGAGCCGGACATGGGGCATGTCGAGGATACGAAGGTCAGTATCTACCAAGAGGCGCACGGGGCGCGACATGAGTAGGTCGCGAACTTGCTCCATCCGTTGCCGAGCGTAACGAAATCCAGCAGCCTTCCCCTACGGGGAAGGGGGACCGCGATAGCGGTGGAAAGGGTGTCGGAGATAGGTCGTAACAATGTGCAGGATTGTAATGGCGAAGGTATGTAATAACTCCAAGTTACCTTCGCCATTACAATTCTGCGAGTAGTCACGGCCTACCTCCGACACCCGCTCCGCCTCGCATTCGCTCGGCACCTCTCCCGGAGGGAGAGGCTGCTGTATGTGATACGCTCGCAATAGATAGTAACAAATTATTTATTGTAATAAATTTAAATGGAGGCTATTTGCCTGACGGCAAATGGCTAAGATATCCGTAAGCGCATAAGCGCTATCGGATATCTTACAGAAAGGATTTATTGTTATGACAGACCACTTGGTAAAGGCCGTCGCGGACGGCGTGCGCATCTATGCAGCCGTCACGACGGATCTCGTGAACGAGGCGATCCGCCGCCATGGCTGTTACCCGGTTGCGGCGGCGGCGCTCGGGCGCACGATGACGGGGGCGCTGCTCCTCGCGGCGAACCTCAAAAACAAGGAGGCGCTGACCGTCTCGTTCGACGGTCACGGGCCCTTGGGCCGCGTTGTCGCGGATGCGACGCCGGAAGGCAGCGTGCGCGGCATGGTCGGCAATGCGAAGGTGCTGCTGCCGCTGAACGCGAAGGGCAAAATCGACGTCGGTGGCGGCGTCGGCACGCACGGCCTCGTGACGGTCACGCGCTTCACGGGACTCGAGGCGGAGGGCGCGAGCCATGTGGAGCCGATCCGCGGCAGCGCGGAGCTCGTGGACGGCGAGATCGCCGACGACCTCACGCGTTATCTCGCCGTCTCGGAGCAGACGCCGTCGGCCGTCGGCCTCGGCGTGCTCGTCGCGCCATCCAGAGCGACGGATGGTGCACCGGCGAACGGCAACACATCCGCAGCGGCGGAGGATGCGCAGACGAACGGCGATGCCTCTGCGGCGGACGAGTTCATCGAGCCCTGCATCGGCGCGGGCGGCTTCCTCGTGCAGCCGCTGCCCGACGCGAGCGAGGAGACGCTCGCGAAGCTCGAAAAGAACGTCGCCGCTGTCGCGTCCGTCTCGCACCTCGTCGAGCGCGGCCTCGACGCGAAGGGCATCATCGGCGAGGTGCTGAAGGGGTTCGACGTGGATTATCTCTCGACGACCGACCTCGCCTTCCGCTGCGGCTGCTCGAAAGCCCGCATCAGCGACGTGCTCTTGGGGCTGAACCTCGGCGACCTCCAGTCCCTCGTCGACGACGGCCATGCCGAGATCGTCTGCCATTTCTGCAACGAGAAGTACCAGTTCGACGCCGAGGAGCTGCAGGCCATCTACAACGTGGCGAAGCGGCAGAGAGCGAAGAAGTAACAAATCATAATATCGTTCCATCTGTTGCCGAGCGTGGCAATTCCGAAAGCCTCTCCCTCCGGGAGAGGTGGCGCGCGAAGCGCGACGGAGCGGGTGTCGAAGGTAGGCCGTGACATGATGCAGGATTGTCATGTCGAAGGAACACAATGACTTATCACTTCCTTCGCCATTACAATCGTGCGAATTGCTGCTTCCTACCTCCGCCACCCTTTCCACCGCTAACGCGGTCCCCCTTCCCCGAAGGGGAAGGCTTTCGGGGCGAGTGACGTTCCGCCATAGATGATACTTTTTCGAAGGTAGAGGCTTTTGATTCGAAGATTTCGACGTTCCGCTCCCTGCCGCAACTTTTTCTTTTTAACAAGCAGGATTTTTTCCGCCTGCCGCGAATTTAACTGACAGGTAGCAAAATATTTCGCCAACAACAAGCAATCCGAGGAGGGATTCTTTGATGAAGAACATGTTCCAGAAATGCATGAGCGCGTTCGTCGCTGCGGCGTTCCTCGTTTCGACGATGGGGACGTCTTTCGCCGCGACGCCGGAGACGGTGCAGGCGAAGCTCGACCTCTGCGAGACGGACACGTACGGCCAGCCGCAGACGGGCGCGATCATGGAGCGCATCAACAAGCTGGAGAAGGATTACGACGGTACGCACCGCACGGGCTCGATGATGGCGCGCACGAACGCCATTTATGACAGCATGTACACGAACACGGCGACGCCTTCCATCCTCGCGGAGCTCAACGGCATCGAGTGGACGATCCGCCACGAAGTCAGCGCGACGCCGGTGCAGACGCGCATCACGGACATGGAGACGGAGCTGAACGGCAAGACGTCGGAGGGCACGTACACGAAGCGCATCCGCGCGCTCGCGGATTATGCGTTCGGCGAGAACCAGCTGCCGATTGAGATCACGACCGTCCCCGCGAACACGCTCGTGAAGATCGCGCTTGCCGAGGAAGTCACGACGAAGAACGTGAAGAAGGGCGATACGGTGCACTTCACGGTCGCGGATGACGTCATCGTCGACGGCCGCCTGATCTTTGCAAAGGGCGAGCCGGGCACGGCGGTCGTCGAGAAGGTGCAGCAGGCGCGCAACTTCGGCCGCAACGCGAAGCTCGAGCTCACGGACTACAAGGTGAAGTCGATGGACGGCACGGTCGCGGACGCGTACGTCGGCGAGGAAGCGAAAGAGGAAATGAAGCAGTACGCGATGGCCGCCGGCGCGAGCCTCGCGGGCATCATCCTCCTCGGTCCCATCGGCATCATCGGCGGCGCGTTCGTCAAGGGCAAAGACATCGACCTCCCGGCTGGCACGGAGATGTACGTGCAGACGAGCGCCGACGAAAATCTCTTCGGCGTCACGACGACGCTCGTGGCGGAATAAATTTTTTTGGAATCTCACGGTCGCGCGAAAGCGCGGCCGTTTTTTATTGCAACGGCGCGCCGCTTGTTATAAAATGAAAGGAACGAAACAGAAGAGACAGGAGCTATCGACACACATGAAATCTCTTTTCCCATATAAAAAGTTGCCGCTCGGCCTCGCTGCGTTCGCTGCGGCGGTCTTGCCGTGCGTGTTCGCCGCGCCGGTCGCGGAGGCGTCGTACGAGGCGGATGACACGGCGGGCGTGAACCGGCTCGATTTCATCGAGAACCGCCACCGCACGGAGCGCGAGAACCGCTTGACGGATGCGCAGGTCGAGACGGTGCAGGACGCGCAGGAGATGCAGAAGCATCTGCGCTATCCCGTCGATCCGGAGAAGGCCGCGCCGACGTCGTTCGAGGGGGACGAGCTCACGTATGACCAGGTGACGGGCGAGTTCACGGCCGTCGGCCACGTGCGCATCGTGCAGGCGGACGCGCATTCGTTCGCGTCGGAGGACTCCGTGCGTGGCAACACGAAGTCGGAGCAGATCGAGCTCCCGGGCAAGGCGCACGTCGTGCAGATGACGCCGGGGCAGTCGAAGATCGACCTCGATGGCTACAAAGCGTTTTACCGTTACGGCGCGCGCACGGGCTCGATGGAAGAGGCGCGGGGCAAGGTCGACCACCAGTACGTCACGGGCAAGCGCTTCGAATTTTACCCCGACCGCATCGAGATTTACGACGGCACGGAGACGAAGTGCAGCGCGAACCAGCCGGACTACATGATCTCCGCGAAGCACATCGAGTACTACCCGGACAAGCTGACGGTCTACCACGACGCGAAATTCCTCGTGAAGGGCAACGTCATCGCGAAGAAGCACCTCCACATCGTGAAGGCCGGCGAGGAAAATCCGGACCGCGACTGGATGCCGCGTGTCGGCTATGACAAGGACGACGGCGTCTGGCTGCGCGAAGAACTCCACAAGGACATCGCGCCGCGCGTCGAAGCGCGCTTCACGGGCAAGCTCATGACGAAGAACGACCGCGGCGGTCGCAGCCACGGCGACATCATCTGGCATTCGCCGAAAGCGGGCGCGTACCGCATTTCGTATGGTTATTTTGAAGACGGCGATGAAAACTGGATCAAGCGCAAGCCGGAGTTCGGCTGGGGCTACGGCCACCGCATTGCGGACACGCATTGGAGCTACGGCCTCGGCTACTCCATCGGCCGCTGGAAGAGCCAGCAGACGGGCATCGAGAGTAATCATCAGGTCTATACGATCGGCTTCTCGCGCGAGGCCGTCGTCTTCCCGAACCGCTGGTATTTCACGCCGTCGTTCGGCTACAGCATCACGAAGGAAAGCTATGACGACTCGACCGTCCGCGGCATGTGGGTGGACGCGGCGTTGCTCCACGAGTTTGACAACCGTTGGGCCGGCTACGTCGCCTACGCGTACCGCAAGCAGACGAGCGAAAACTCGATTTTCGACTATGACCTCGACGACTACAACCAGAAATGGCAGGCCGGCGTCAGCTACCGCATGACGGATCGCGACCGCTTCGTCGCGGCGTGCGAGTGGGACGCGCAGCACGGCCAGATGAACGACGTCGACTACTATTGGTATCACGACATGCATTGTGCGCAGCTCATCCTGCGCTATCGTTCGAAGCAGAACACGTGGAAGGTGCAGTGGCAGTTCACGCCGTGGTGATAACCATCGAAAAAGGATCGTATGTGACATGACAAACACACAGGAACTCGCGGCGCTCGTCGGCCGCCTCCAAGGGCGGCGCATTCTCGTCGCGGGCGACATCGTCGCCGATGTCTACATCGACGGCCGCATCTCGCGCATCTCGCGCGAGGCGCCCGTGCTCGTGCTCGAGCAGGCGGGCAAAACGATCATCGCGGGCGGCGCGGCGAACGTCGTGCACAACGGCGCGACGCTCGGTGGCTGCGTGACGGCGGTCGGCATCGTAGGAAAGGATGCCGATGCCGATGGCGTGCGCGCCATTCTCGCCGACGCCGGCGTCGACACGACGGGGCTCGTCACCGACCCGACGCGCCCGACCATCTCAAAGACGCGCATCATCGCGGGCGGCCGTGCGACTGTCAGCCAGCAGATCGTCCGCCTCGACAACGAGAGCCGCGAGCCGCTCGGGCGCGAGACGGAGGCGCGGCTGCTGCACGCCATCGATGCGGCGCTCCCCGGCGTCGACGGCATCGTGCTCTCCGACTACGGCAGCGGCACGATTACGGACGCCGTGAAGGAAAAGCTCATCCGCTACGCGCGGAAGCACGACATTCCGAGCATCGTCGACTCGCGCTACGACATCCATCGCTTCGCCGGCATCGGCTACGTCAAGCAGAACGACAGCGAGCTCGCCGCCGCGAGCGGCCGCCGGCTGAAAAACGCGGACGATATCATCGCCGCCGCGAAAAATCTCCTGCTCGAGCTCCATGCCGACGGCGTCCTCGTCACGCGCGGCGAGCTCGGCATGATCCTCGTCGAGCGCACGGGCGCCGTCCACGACATCCCCGTCACGGACAAGAGCGAGGTCTACGATGTCTCCGGCGCTGGCGACACCTGCGTCGCGACCGTCATCCTCGCTTTAGCCTCCGGCATCGCGCCCGCGGACGCCGCGCGCCTCAGCAACTACGCCTCCGGCATCGCCGTGAGGAAGCTCGGCACCGCCACCGTCAGCGCGGAAGAGCTCCAGCGCACCATCGAGCGCGCATGAAACAAAAATATTGTAGTTATTAAATAGACTCCACATTCATCCGTTGCCGAACGTAACAAATACAGCAGCCTTCCCCTCCGGGGAAGGGGGACCGCGAAGCGGTGGAAAGGGTGTCGGAGGTAGGCAGTGACAATATGCAGGATTGTATGGGCGAAGGCATGTAATAACTTCCAAGCTACCTTCGCCATTACAATTGTGCGAGTAGTCATGGTCTACCTCCGACACCCGCTCCGTCGCGCTTCGCGCGCCACCTCTCCCGGAGGGAGAGGCTGCTAGTTGGAGTCACGTTCGGCAACAGATAGATACGGCGTAGGACGAGTAACCATAATCTGAGTTCGTACAGCCCTTTCCTAGAATTTTTTTCCAGGAAAGGGCTTGTTTTTTGCGCCGCGCGGTGGTATCATGCAAGCAATTTCAACAAGATTTTTCTAGGTACTAAGTTCTATCAAGTGAAAGCATAACGAAAGAAGTCTTGTTTCATGCAGCTTTCCATGATCCAGATCGTCCTCATGGCCGTGACCATCGCGCTCGCGCTCGGCGGCGGCATCTATGCGGCGCGTTCCGTGCACTCCGCCGAGGGCTACAGCCTCGGCGGGCGCTCGGCCGGCGTGCCGATGGTCGCAGGCACGATCGCCGGCACGTGCATCGGCGGCGGCGCGACGGTCGGCACGGCGCAGCTCGCCGGCACGGTCGGCCTCTCGGCCTGGTGGTTCACGATCGGCACGGGCCTCGCGCTCGTCATCATGGGCCTCTTTTACGCGAAGCCGCTCAGAGGCACGGCGCTCGAGACGATCGCGCAGTACCTTGTTTTGAACTATGGCAAAGGCGCCGGCCACTTCACGACCGTCGTTTCGTCGCTCGGCATCTTTTTCTCCGCTGTCGCGAGCTGCCTGCCGGGCATCGCGATCCTCGCGGCGCTTACGGGACTGCCGTCCTGGGCGGCGGCGCTCGCGCTCACGGCGCTCGTCGCGTGCTACGGCTTCTTCGGCGGGCTGAAGAGCGCCGGCGTCGGCGGCATGATCAAGGCCGCGATCCTCTGGGGCAGCCTCTTCCTCGCGGGCATCCTCGCGTGGCGCTCCATCTCGGGCGACGCGGCGGTGTCCGCTTTGCTCCCCGCGTTCCCGTGGTTCTCGCTCCTCGGCAACGGCGTGCAGAACGCGCTCGTCAGCGTGTTCTCGCTCCTCGTCGGCGTCCTCTGCACGCAGAGCTACATCCAGGCGGTCTTTTCCGCGTCGAACCCGCGCACGGCGTCCATCGGCGCGTTCACGGCGGCGCTCATCACGATTCCCGTCGGCCTGCCGTGCGCGCTCATCGGCATGTACATGCACGCCGCGCACCCCGAGGTCGCGCCGCTGCTCGCGCTGCCGACGTATCTCCTCAGCGAGGCGCCAGCCGTGCTCGGCTCGATCGCCATGGGTGGCATCCTGCTTTCGCTCGTCGGCTCGATCGCCGGCCTCTCGCTTGGCATCGGCACGATGCTGACGCGCGGCATCTTCTCGAAACTCTTCCACACGACGGACGTGGCCTCCGGACTCCGCCTCAGCCGTTGCGTCGTGCTCGGCGTCATCCTCGCGGCTTGCGCGTTCTCGCTCGCAAACGAGGGCTCGCAGGTGCTGTTCTGGAACTACCTCTCCATGGCGCTCCGCGGCGGTGGCATCTTCCTGCCGCTGACCGTCGCCGTGTTCCGCCCGCACGCCGTCAGCGCCCGCGTCGCGCTCGCGTCGATGATCCTCTCGACGTCGACCGCCGTCGCCGCCGCCGCCATGCACACGAGCGTCAGCCCGCTCTTCATCGGCCTCGTCGTCAGCGCACTTACCCTCGTGCCTGGCTTCTTCGGCCATCATGACGATGGGGAACATACGCCGGTGCTTGCGGAAGAGTAAATTTTTCTAGACAGAAGAAATCTCGCGTGATATACTAAAAGCACATCAGAAATGTTTCTGCATAGGCAGACGAAAAGAGCCCGCAACTGCACATCGCGGGCTCTTTCCATTTTCACAGGCCAGGAACGTGTTGCCATTACCGTTCCCACCATTTCTGGAGCATGTACCAGACTGCACACGATACAAGTCCAGCAAGGACGTTGATCAGAAATGTTTCTATGGGCATAGATGAGACCCCCTTTCCGTGCCGGATTGGGGATGGCAACGCACAGATTATATCACGGCCTAATACAAAAAGAAAAGGCAGTTGCAAAATTTGCAACTGCCTTTTCGTATGCGTGGGTTTAGTTGTCCTGCGGCACTTCTTCGAGCGTGACGCTGAGGTCGCGTTCGTGGCCGTTGCGGTCGATGGTGACGCTGACGGTGTCGCCGATCGCGTGCTCGCCGACCTTCGCGCGGAGCTCGGAGACGGTGTTCACTTCTGCGCCGTCGATCTTCAGGATGATGTCGCCGCGCTGGATGCCCGCCTTGCCCGCGGGGCCGTCCAGCGTGACCTTGAAGACGAAGACGCCCTTGTCGATGTTGAGCTGGTAGCCGTAGCGCGCGGCGCTCTCGGGGTCGAAGACGCTGACGCCGAGGTACGGGCGCGCGACATAGCCTTTGTCCATGAGCTCGGAGACGACGGTGCGCACGGTGTTGATGGGGATGGAAAAGCCCATGCCCTCGACGCCCGACGCCGCGACCTTCGCGCTGTTGATGCCGATGACCTGGCCGTCGGCGTTGACGAGCGCGCCGCCGGAGTTGCCCGGGCTGATGGCCGCGTCCGTCTGCAGGAGCTTGACGCGGCGGTCGGAGATGTCGAGCGTGCGATTGAGCGCGCTGATGACGCCGGACGTGACGCTCCCCTGGAACTCGAGGCCCATCGGGTTGCCGATGGCGATGGCGGGTTCGCCGACGACGATCTGGTCGCTGTCGCCGAACGCAGCGACGGGCAGGTCTTTCGCGTCGACCTTGACGACGGCGAGGTCGGTGACGGAGTCTGCGCCGATGAGCTTGCCCTTCAGCGTGCGGCCGTCCGCGAGCGAGACGATGAGCTCCTTCGCGCCCTCGATGACGTGGTTGTTCGTGACGATATAGCCGTCGGCGCGGAAAATGACGCCCGAGCCGACGCCCTCGGTCTCGACGGGGTTGTTGAACCAGTCGCGCGCGACGGCCTTGTTCGTGATGCCGACGACGGTCGGGCCGATGGCCTTCGCGGCGCGGACGACGGGCGTGTTGCGCGCGTCGGAGATCTCCGACGTGTCGACGGCTGGCGCATTCGTCACGGCCATGATGCCGGATGTCGGCGCGCCCGAGGCGGCCGAGCCCGACGACGAGCTGCTGCTGCCGATGTCAGCAGAGCAGCCGGAGAACGAGACGGCTGCGAAGGAAAAGGCGATGGCCGCGGTGAGGGCGCGGCAGCGCTTGGGGGAAAAGGTAGAGAACATAGGATCAGGTCCTTTCGAAAGATATCACGGAATCGCACACGCTTAGAAAGCCTTCCCCTTCGGGGAAGGGGGACCGCGAAGCGGTGGA
>NZ_JALFCU010000092.1 GCF_022771645.1 Selenomonas sp. | reverse complement strand
AAATGCTCGAAGGCTGGATGCCGTGGAGCAATGGGGCACAAGACAACTGCAAAGCGTGAATCCCATCCCCATCGATACGCCGTTTAGGTGTCGATGGGGATTTTTCTGCGTTTGGGTACGTCATGTTATTAGGCACTTACCGTCTTCCGTCCGATAGGCGGGATAGGCCACGGTGAGGAAGCCCGTCACCTTCGACGCGCCGCCGTAAGCATCCACCATCGCCGCAGCGTCGACGGTCTGCAAGAGCGTCTGCCCCGCCGCACTTGCCGTGTACGTGCCGTCCTCGTTTGCCTTCATGTCCGTCTCGATGCCGCTCGTCGGCAACCGCAGGATGCTTTCGCGACGATCGAACGCCGTGTCCGACAGGATGATGCCAGAGAGCGGCGCGACGGCTTTCGTGCTTGCAAACGTCAGATACGGCGAACTTTGCAATGAAACCCTTCCCGTGGATTCCTTGAGTTTCATGCCATTCGCATAGAGCTCATACGTGCCGGCATCGTCAGACAGCTTGAAGTGGAAAAAAATCGAGTTGACTTGGTTGCGGATGAGGTGCGTCGTGTTCTGAAATTCAAATTCATCCCTCGTGGAAATAATCTGCGTGTCATCCCCGCTCACATAGGCGATGAGCTTGCTGTAGCGGTTCGTTTTCGAGATAGCAACGCCAGAATACGGCCAGCTCGTCCGGACGTAAATATCATAGTCCGTGTCGCTCTGCTCATCGTAGTGAAGGAAAAAATCAAACTTGCAAAAGATTTCCTGCGGTATGGACTTGAACTTGATGCTTTGCAAGCTGCTGCTCGCCTGCCAAAAGGACACGCCCGTCCGGCTGAGCGCGGTGTCCGTCACGGACGTCCCGCCCGCCGTGTCGAATAAATTCGGATAGCCCGGATTGTAATACTTGAAGCTCACGTGCCCGCCTCCTCGTCCACGACGATCGTGCCCTCAGCCTGCAATTTGACGCTTGTGTCGCTCTGCGGGCGCTCGTCTTTCGAGCAGCCCGCCCGCACCCAGAACACGTAATTCGTGTGAACCTCCGCACCCTCCGCAATCTCAATCTCGTCCTTCCACGCAAGGCTCGTGAGAGCCTTTGCCGCATCCGTCTCGTCGTAGCCTTGCGCGATTTTCCACAGGCTCGCTGTGTCTCCTGTGAATTTCAGCGTGATGCTGCCCTGCTGCTTGTAGCCGGTCGGGACGCGCAGGGCGCACTTGATGGCTTTCTGCTCTTCCTTCGCGGCGTCAAGTGATACCGAGATGGGCGCAAGGCCCGTGCCGCTCGAGACGAGCGTGCCGTCCGTCCCCAGCACCGTGGGATTGTTCGTGTAAATCTGAATGAGGTCTGCCATTTCATACCCTCCAAAATTCCAAACTTGCCTGCACGGCTTTTGACGAAAAGCGCGGCACGTATTCGTAGCTCTTGACCACGACGCGCACGTTTTTCCAGACGATGCCCGCCTCGTCCGTCACCGTGACGGGCGTGCGCTTGTCCCAGTAACCGACGAGCGTGTCAAAGTCGCGCTTCCGCACGCGCACGGTGCAGGAAATCTTGTCCCCCGCCGCGACGTGGCCGAAATCTTGCACGGCTACGCCGCCGACGATCTCCACGGTCTGCTGGCGGTCATCGGGAACGACCTGCCAGTTTTCCGTGTCGAGCGTCGTGATGTCACCAATCGCGATATGTATTTTCACCATCTCCTAGCGCTTGCTTGACGGCCGGCTCGATGCGGTCGGCCACCTGGTCGGCGAGGTAACGCATCCCCTCGTTGTCCGCCGTGACCGCGTTTTCGATGCTGACTTGCACCGTCACTTGGCGGTTGTCCGTCACGGTCGGCTGGGCTGGTGTGTCTGCGCCGCCCTGCGCGATTGGCGCGTCGGCCAGCCTGTCCATCGCCCGCGCCATAGGCTGGAATGTCCCGTCCATCGCCTGCGCGTAGCCATTCGCTTCCATGTTCGCCCGATACTGCTCTTCCCAGGCTTCGCGTTCGCGCTGGATGACGGCAGGGTCACGAAAGTTCGGCAAAAGGTTTTCGAGCATAGTCTGCCGCGCTTGCTGGAAGCCGGCCAGCTGCTCCGGCGTCATCTGGAGGTCATCCATCGTGAAGCCGTGCGCCTTTTTGTAATAGTCTGCAAGGCCGCGCTGCCCGCCCTCGAGGTAGGCGCGAAATTCTTCTTTCTGCGACTGGAGCACTTGCAGCGCGGCATTGCGCTTCGCGTCGAGTTTTTCCTTCTCTGCCCATTGGGTCGCCTTGACCTCGTCGAGCCCCTTCTGCATCCACGCCTGCTTCTCGCGCTCGATGTCATCCAATCGGTTCTGGAGTTCCGTCTTCCAGACGGCATCAACCTTCGACGCGACGTCGCTTTCGAACGCCTGCATAACCTGCGCCTTGCTGGCCTCGGCCCACTCGGTCGCGCTGACTTCGTCGAGCCCTTTCTGGCGGTAGGCCGCGGCCTCGCGGTCGATATTCGCGAGCTTGTTTTCGAGGTCAGTGCGGTAAATCGCCTGCGTCGCGTCCACGACGTTCCGTTGGAAATCCTCGTAGATTTTCGCCTGCTTCGCGACCTTGTATTCGTCGAGCAGATTGACGTCTGCGCCTTTCGCACGGAACTGCTCGATTTCCTTGTCCACGGCGTGGAGCGACGCTTCAAGCTCATTGTGCGTGAGCGTGTAGAGGCTTTCCGTCAGCTCATCATTCGCTTTCGCCGCTTCTTCCGTCGCTTTCGCGGCCTGCTTTTCCGCTTCGGCACGCCGCTTCGCCGCCGTCGCGTTCTCGAACGCGGCGTTCTTGTTGTCCTTCGCAGCGTCGGTGGCTTTCTTCTCGGCCTTTTCTTTCTCTTTGAGCGCTTCCTGCTCTTTAAGATACGCTTGGTACTCATCGCCATACATCTCGTCGAGCACGGCCCCGCCGATGAACGGCAGGCCGATGAGCGGTCCGGCCATCGGATGGTTCTGCACGAGCCATGCGTTCGCCTTGGCGTGGTCGCTGACCTTCTTGATCTGCTCGCCGACAAACGTCGCAATCTCCGCCACGCCTTTGAGCGCCGTGCCCCAGCCGAGGATGGCTTCCTTGATATCGTCCTTGTGCTCGGAGATTTCCTGCACGAGGGCGCGGAACGCCTCCGTCACTTCAGGCATGAGCTCTTTCGAGACGGGCAGCAGCGCCGCACCAATCGCGCCTTTCAGCTGGCCGAGCTCCATTTCCATCTGCTTCCATTCGAGCCACGTCTTGTGGCTCTCTTCGGGATTGAGCAGCCCCGTGGTCTGGACGTTCGCCGAGATCTGCATGAGGTCTTGGTATTGTTCGAGGAGCGGCACGAGCGCCGCGCCACGCGCTCCGAGGACTTCGGCGGTGTAGGCTTCCTCCTGCCCCATGTCGACGGCGTACTGGTAGCCTTTCGCGAGTTGCGCTAACTGCTCGTTCAACGGGAGCAAGTTTCCTTGCTGGTCTTGAATCGTGACGCCGAAACGCTCGAGCGCCGCCGTCGTGTCGTTTCCCGATGCGCCCGTCGAGAGCGCCGCCATGACAGCGGCAGTCTTTGCGTTGAGCAGGGAAAAGCCGTTCGAGAGTTTCGTGAGCCCCGTATGCGCCTGCGCGATGCCACGCTGCATCCGTGCGCCGAACGTCCCCGCCTGACGGCCTGCTGCATTCATCTGCTGGCCGACGTTCGCGTATTCCTTGCCGAGCCTGCGCAGTTCCGCTTCCGTCTGCGCGACGATGCGCTGCTGCTTCAGGAGGTTCGTTTCCGCACGGCTCGCCGCGCCGCTGTCCATGCCGCTCGTCTTCTGCGCATCTTTCAGGACGGCGGCGAGGACTTGCTCTTTCTGCTTCTGGACATCCAGCTGGCGGTTGATCGCCTCGTATTTGACTTTGAGCTTGTCGAGCTCCGTGCCTGCGCCCTCGAGTTTTGCGAGGTCGATGTCCATGCGGAGCTTCAGCCGGGTTTCCTTGCTGTTCAGCCGCGCCATCGCCTGCGAGACGGTCTTGCCCGCTGTGTCGAAGTCGAGCTGCAGCTGGGCGATGTCGAGCCCGAGACTCAGATAGAGCTCATCAATTTTCTGTCCGCGTTTTGCCATGTCACATCACATCGTCGATAAATTTTGCGTGCCCTCGCTCGTTCGACAAACTCATGACGTAGAGCTGGTCGAGCAGGAAGGCGATCTCGTGAGCGTCGACCTGCTGCATCGTCCAGCCGTAGGCGGATTGCAGCCGCTCATAGTACAAAAGAAGATTTTGATACGGGGAAAGGTTCAGTCCCCCTTTCCCGCCTCCCCGTTTGGGAGCTTCACCAATTTCGCGAACGTCTGCGCCTGAAGCCAGCCGAACAGGTCGCGGGTAAATGGCACGACGTCCTCGATGGCGAGCGCATCCTCCACGGATTCTCGCGTGACCTCGGGCCGGCCGAACGCCAGCACGATGAGGTCGATATGCTTATCGAGAAATTCTTCCATCGTCAAATGGCTCTTGTCCTCGTCGAAGAACGCGAGGAAGGCCCGCCAGACGCGCATCTTCGGCGGGGCGGGCTTGATGGCTTTCCCGTCGATAACCAACTGGGGATGCAATACCTTTTCATTCATAGCACTTACCCTCCTCACACCGTCTTGTACCAATTTGCGGCGCTCTCCGCCGTGAAACCGGCATCCTCGTTGTCGGCGTAGGTGTAGCAGTTGCCGTCCGACAGGCGATAGATGGCCTTCGCCGTCAGCGTCGGCGTCTGGTACGAGATGTTTTCCTCTTTCGTCGAGCCTTTGACGGACGGCTCTTGGAACTGCACCTTGTAGAACTTCATGTACCGCGCCTTGCCGTTGCGCTTGTCCGACTGGAACAGCACGGCGAAGTACGGCGCGACGTCATCCTTGTTCGCGATCATCACGCCGTTCTCGTAGCTGTGGCCGAGCAGATAGGCCGTGTACGCGAGCGGGAGCGCAGCCGTGTCGAACGTGAGCTCGTACGAGGCCGTGCTCGATGCCGTGTCGATGGACTGCCCGTCCGCGTAGAGGTCAGCCTGGCTGTTCGACGGCTTGATGTCGATGCTGCGCAGGACTTTGCCGAGGTCGACGGGCTCGTCATACGTCGCGCCCGCCGTGTCATCCGCGAGGAGTTTCGCGACGTGGAGCCGCTGGATGTTGATGAACTGCCCGCTCGCCAGGCGGCTTGCCGGGCGAGTTGCCGTGGTCGTTTCCGTGATGTCTGTATCTGCCATTAGAGGATGCCTCCTGTTCCTGTCCGATAGTCGATGGCCATGATGAAAAGATTGCCCTCCGCAAATTCCATAGTCTGCGCCCGGACGAAGCCGATGCCGATCATGGCGCGTTGCACCTCGCGGAGGATGCTTTCAAAGTTCCCATCTTTCGTCAAAATGTGGATGCGCACCGTCACGACGCGCTCCCGTTCCTCGCCGTCCGCCATGACGGCCGGCACGTCCGAAATCACGGAATACACGAGGATGGGATAGCTGCCCGCGTCCGGGCTGCGCATGGGATAAATACAGCGCCCCCGGCGGTCGTGCGCAAGCTGCGAGGTGAGCCGCTTCGACCGCGAGAGCGCTTGATAGACTTGTTCCTTGATGTTCATTTCTTTCGCACCGCCTCCCGCACACGCTCGACGATGATGTCCTGCACGGTCTTGCGTTTCGCGTCGAGCGCGGGATAAAGGAAGGGCCGCCCTGCCTTGGGGCTGAATTCCACGATCGTGCCGTAGAACAGGCCGTCCTGCGCCTGCGCGTCCGCGACGATGCGGTATTCCTTGCCGCCCTTGCGCTTGACCGTGTGGATGGACTTCTTGAGCGCCCCTTTGATAACGCGACGGTCGCGGCCATCATAGACGGGACAGCGCCGCCGCGCTTCGTCGGCCACGACCGCCGCGCCATCCGCGAGTGCCGCTTTCGCCGCTTCCATCGCGTGCTCGCCGAGCTCTTTGAGAATGGTCTCTGCCGATTGGTATTTAGCCATCTTCGACCAGCTCCTTCGCTTCGAGGATGAGGTATTCGTGCTTGCCGTCCTTGCCGTACGGCGGCGCAACGAGCAGTAACGTCTTGCCTGCCCAGCGCAGGCGGTCGGTCGTGCGGATGTCCGTGCGATAACGCATGGCAATGCGATAGCCGACCTCCGGCGCTTGCTCCGTCGCGCCGTCCTTGATGGTCGCGGCATATGGCAGGACTTTCGCCCAGACGGTAAAAAGCGGCTGCCACTCCGATGTGATGAGATTTCCCGCATCATCGACCGCCGTCACCGCTCGTTCAACCGTCACGCGATGACGCAATTCGCCGATCGTCACAAACATCAGAACCCCTCCTCGCGAACGCCCATGAGCAGATTTCGCAAAGTCAGCACGAGCGCGTGATGATCGGCTTCCTCGCGATGTTCGTAGAGATACGCCAGCGTGTAGAGCACGGCGGCTTTCGCCGTGCCGCCCGCCGCATCGAAGTGTATCTCATCCAAACGAGCGATGTCCTCGCAGAGCCGTTGCGCCGCCCGCAACAGTTCTTCAATCAAGACATCTTCGTCATCGCTATCCACGCGCAGGTACGTTTTCGCTTCTGCCAGATCGGCAATCATAGGCATCCCCTTCCTTTCTTCCACAGAACGCGAACGTCAGCCGTTCGCTTTCGCTGCCGCCGTGCCTTTGATTTTCAGGAGCTTCACGGCCTCGGGCAGGATGAGCTTGCCGTCGACGCGCTCCTTCATGACATAACCGACCATGCCGTTGCCCGCGAAGAGCTCTTTGAGCTCCTGCAACGTGCGCGTGCCGCGGTCGCCGATGTTGTAGTAGCTGTAATCGCCAAACGCCAGCACCGCTGCACCCGCCGCGACGGTCGGGACGTATGGCGAGGTGTAGACGGCGTAGCCCATGAGGCGGTCGGGCTCGCCCGCCTGGTACGACGGCTGCCACAGATAGGCGTTGTTGTTGTCTTTCAGCTTGCGGATGACCGCAAGCGTCTGGTCGTTCACGAGGAACGAGGCATTGCGGCGGTACGGACGCTTCAACGAGTAAATCAGCGAAATCAAATCATCCGACGCGATGCTCGCCGTACTCGTCGTGACGCCTGTGTCCGCCATCTGGAACAGGCCTTTCGGCTTCGCCGCGCCATCGCCGTTGAGAAACGCATCTTCCTCGGCGTTCGCGATGGCCTTGCCGAACTGCTCGATGATGTAGCTCTCGAGGTTGAAAGCGTTGTCGTAGAGCAGCTCCTCCGTCACCTTGATCGCGACGTGGAGCTTGTGCGCGTCGAGGATGATCTGGTCGAACGTCGCATCGCCGAACGAGAGTGCGCCGCCCTCTTCAATCCAGCTCGCGGCTGGCTTCGTCGCGGCGATGTTGATCTTGCGCTCGCCGCTCGTCGTGAGCGTCGTGCCAAGCGTGCGCATGACGTTTTCCTCCGTCAGCACATCGACAAGGCGGCTGTCCATTTCCTCCGGCACGAGGTAGCCGCCGTCCGTGTCGACGCCCTCCTGCAGCACGTCCGACACCTTGCGGAAACGGCTGCGGATAGCATCCATCACGGCATCGTGATAGGCCGACTTCGGACGCTCCGCTTTGCCGCCCGGCGCGTTCGTGATGGGCGCGGCGGCCGGCTGCGCGAGCTCCTTGTCGATTGCCGCTTGGCGCTCCAGGCGCTCGATGTCCTTGCCGAGCACCACGACGTCCGTCTCCATGCGGTCATACGCCGCGCTGTCTTCCTGCGAGAGCTTGCCGTCCTTGCCCGTGTGCGTGTCGAGGAACGCCTTCGCGGCTTCCCAGAGATTTGCGCGTTTCGCGCGAAGTTCCATGATGTCCGTCATTGTGTACTCCTTTCGTCAGTGCAGAATCAACGAGAGACGCTTTTTCAAAACGTCCGCTGAAACGCGGTTGTCATCCATCGGCTGCGGCTTGTCCGCCTGTGCCGACATTCTTGCTTTCAGCTTGTCGAGGAACGAGGCCGTCACGGCGCGGCGCGAAAACAGCATCGCTTCCGTGCCGCCCGCCGCTTCCATCGCTTTCGCATCATCCTCAAACAAAATCTTGTCCGCGAAGCCGAGCTCCACGGCCTTTTTCGCGTTCATCCAGCACTCGCCGTCCATGTAGTCCGAGAGCACGGCGCGGTCGAGGCCGGTCTTGAGCTCGTAGGCGTTGAGGATGCTTTCCTTCGTCTCAGCGAGCATCTCCAGCGCGGCCTGGAGCTCCTGTGCATCGCCGACTGCGACCGTGCTCGGATTGTGAATCATCATCATGCCCACGGGCGAAATCTCGACCGTCGTACCAGCCATCGCGATGACGGACGCCGCCGACGCCGCGATGCCGTCGATGCGCACCGTAACGTTTCCCGCATACTCCATGAGCATATTGTAGATTTGCGCCGCCGCGAACACATCGCCGCCCGGCGAGTTGATCCAGACCGTGATGTCCCCTGCGCCGCCCGCAAGCTCCTCACGAAAAAGACCCGGTGTGACTTCATCGCCATACCAGGTCTCCTGCGCAATCGTGCCGTTGAGCAAAAGCGTGCGGTTGCCATCGGCATCCCGCACCCAGTTCCAAAATTTACGTTTCATCTTGTCCTCCTTTGCCCTCCGCGAAAAGACCCGCGTCGCGGAGCTTCGTCATGTTGCCGTTGATGAGGTACGTATCGCCGCCCTCGCTGGCAGGAATCGGATTCATGTCCTCCATTTCGCGGATGTCGTTTGCCGAAAGCCCGCCGTTCTGCCGCCCAACCGCGTAGCCCTGCATCCGGCTCTGGTAATCGCCACGAAGCAAACCGTCTACATTGAAGCGGATGAAATAGCGCTTGCGCTCCTCCGGTAGCAAGAGCGATTTCTGGAGCGCCTGCTCCCAGCGCACGACCCACGGGTTCAGCGTGTACTTCACGAATTCGAGCGACTGCTGCTCGATGTTGGAAAAGCTCGATTTGTCGAGGTCGCCGACCATGTGCGGCGGGATGCGGTAGAGCCGCGCAATCTCGTCCACTTGGAACTTGCGCGTCTCGAGGAACTGCGCTTCCTCGGGCGGGATGCCGATCTGCTGGTACGTCATCCCTTCTTCGAGCACGGCCACCTTGCCCGTATTCGCCGAGCCGCCGTAGACGGCCTGCCAACTTTCGCGGAGCTTCGCCGGGTCTTTCAGCACGCCCGGATGCTGCAACACGCCGCCCGGCCGCGCCCCGTTCGCGAAGAACGACGCGCCATATTCCTCGCACGCCAGCGTCATCCCCACGGCGTTCCGCGCCATGGCTATCGGCGAATAGCCGATGAGACCATCGAAACCGAGGCCTGGGATATGCAGCACATCTGCGCTTGATAACGTGACCTCGCCGCCGCGCCGGAAATTCGGATTCTCCTCCGTCACGCGCTGGTACGTGTAATAGAGCCGCCCGTCCTCGTCACGATTCACGCTCATGCGGTTCGGCAGCAGCGGGTAAAGCCCCGCCACGCGCCCCGCCCGATCGCGCAAAATCTGCGCATAGGCATTCCCCCACAAGAGCAAATGCACCATAAGCGTCTCACGGAACACGAACGACGTCATCTCAGGATTCGGCGCGTCGTGAAGAATCATGAACAACGGATGCCCCGGCACGCGTTCCCGCCCGTCCCCACGATACGCATACACATGAAGCGGCAGCCCCGCGATCGACTCCGCGAGGATGCGAACGCAAGCATACACCGCCGTTGTCTGCATTGCTGTAAACTCGTTCACGCGCTTCCCCGCCGTCGACCGTCCGAACAGGAACGGCGCTTGCGAAAAGCGGTATGCGTCCTGCGGCTTGTCGCGAGTGTGGAAGATAGTTTTCAAGAATTGAAACATACAACACGGCCCCCTAAATCGAATGGACTTTCGTGCTCATTTTGTTTATAATATAAGCACGAAAGTTGGTGATACGATGAACACCGTACAAAACTGCATGGACGATGCCGGTGTGCTCCTCGCAAAAAACGCCCGGAAAAGCGGCATCCCGAAAAGCACCTTCTATCAATTTGTCCAAAAGAACCAGCTAGAGCGTCTCGCGCACGGCATCTACCTCTCGCCCGAGCGCTGGGAGGATGCCGCCTATGTCTTGCACCTCCGCTGCCCGCAAGCGGTCTTTTCCCATGACGAAGCGCTCTACTATCACGACCTCGTCGACCGCGAGCCGATGCGGCCGACGCTCACGATTTATTCTGGCTACAACACGCAGAAGCTCACGGCTTCCGGCGTAAAGGCCTACACCGTCAAGAAAGAGCTCCTGCCCATCGGCAAGGAAGCCATCACGAACGCCTTCGGTCACGAGATTCCCATGTACGACCTCGAACGGACGATTTGCGACCTTGTCCGCAGCCGCAGCCACTTCGATTTCCAAGACTTTCAGTCCGCGCTCAAGCGCTACGCCGCCCGCAAGGACAAGGACTTGAACCGGCTCATGGAATACACACGCCTCTTCCGTGTACAGAACGTTTTGCGAACCTATCTGGAGGTGCTTCTCTGATGAAACTCACGCCCGCCCAGCTGAAAGGACGCATCAAAAGTCTCGCGCAAACGAACCACGCCGATGCCAGAATCCTCATGCGCATCTTCATGATGGAACGCTTTCTCGAACGCATCTCCGTCTCGCCGTACCGTGACCATTTCATCATCAAGGGCGGCATCCTCGTCACGTCGCTGATTGGCGTCGCACTCCGCTCGACGATGGACATCGACGCCAGCGTCAAAAACGAGGAGCTTTCGGAAGATCACCTGCTCCAGATGCTCACGGAAATCAGCGCTATCGATCTCGATGACGGCATCGCCTTTCGCGTGAAACGCGCCGAGCAAATCATGGACGAGATGGAATATCCGGGCATCCGCGTCGCGATGGACGCGACGCTCGGCCCGATGCCGATTCCTTTGAAACTTGACATTTCGACGGGCGATGCCATCACGCCTCGCGAAATCCGGTACGATTACAAGCTTCTGACGGAAGACCGCAGCATCCCGCTCTGGTCGTACAACCTCGAAACCATCCTCGCGGAAAAGCTGCAGACCGTGCTGGCGCGTGGCGTGCTGAACACGCGCATGCGTGATTTCTACGACATCCATGAACTCAGCCGACGCTATGCCGAAACCATAGATGCACCGACGCTCCGCGCCGCCTTCCAAGCGACCTGCCGCAAACGCGGCACGGAACGTCTGCTCGAAGACGGAACGACCATTCTCGACGGGATTGCAAGCAATCCGTCCATCCAGCGGCTCTGGCAATCGTACCAGAAGAAATTCTCGTATGCTGCTGACCTCTCCTACGCCGACATCATCGAAAGTGCCACCGCGCTCTTCCAGAAAATCGAATCCACACAGTAACCGCGCAACGGCACCGCCTTTCTCGAGCGGTGCCGTTGTGTGTCTGCAGGGCTTCGGCTTTAGAACTTTTCTTCGACGCTGAGGTTCAGACTGCGGAGGTCGTTCGTGAGCTTCGCGCCGCGCTCGATTTCGTCTGCCGCTTCGAAGAGCTCGTCCATCGTGGGCTCGCCGCCCATGCCGCAAATGTTGGTATGGATTTCAATGTCGTGCACCCCGATGCGCTTCTGGAGGTCGCTCTTTTCGAAGTTCGGCCTCTCGAAAATGTGGATGCTGATGTAGCTGCCCTTCCTGCCCGTGACCGCCGTGATGCGGTCGCCTTCGTGCTTGATGCCGAATCCGTAGTCCGCCGCCTTGGCTTCGATGATGCTGTTGAGTTCCTGTCTGGTCATTTGAATCTCCTCCTGTTCGTGTGTTTCTGTTCCCTTCGGCATGTCTATATATCACTCTAAAGCACACGAATAGCAAGCGATTCCGCGTGTATACTCAACGTTTCAGAGCACCACGACGCCCCGCTTGTCATACACGCTTTCGCCATCCTCGTTGCCGCAGCGGATGGCGCGGTCGAGGGCCATGATGAGCGCGATGGCCCCGTCAATCTTCTCGGTCGATTTCTGCTTGTCCGCCTTGATGTTGCCGGCCGGGTCGGTACGGATGAAAATGTTGTCCATGTTCCACCGCAGGACGGGATGACCGCCGTGGGCGATGCGTTGTTCGAGAACGAGCTTCATCAATTCCTTTGTCGGTGGGGACATGGACGCGAAGCCCTGGCCGAACGGCACGACCGTAAAGCCCATGCCTTCGAGGTTTTGCACCATCTGCACCGCGCCCCAGCGGTCGAACGCGATCTCGCGGATGTGGAAGCGCTCGCCGAGCCGCCCGATGAACTGCTCGATGAAGCCGTAATGCACAACGTTCCCTTCCGTGGTCTGGAGGACACCCTGCCGCTGCCACGTATCGTACGGGACATGGTCGCGCCGCACGCGCAGGTCGACGTTTTCCTCGGGAATCCAGAAATACGGTAGCACGACGAAGCGCTCGTCCTCCGACCTTGGCGGGAACACGAGCACGAACGCCGTGATGTCCGTCGTGCTGGAAAGGTCGAGCCCGCCGTAGCAGACGCGCCCTTCGAGCGATTTTTCATCAACGGGAAACGCGCACGCATCCCATTTCGCCATCGGCATCCAGCGGATGCTCTGCTTCACCCATTGGTTCAATCGCAGCTGGCGGAACGCATTTTCCTCGCCCGGATTCTGCTTCGCCGACTCGCACGCTGCCTGCACTTTGTCGAACCCGATCGTGATGCCGAGCGACGGATTCGCTTTCGCCCACACCTCGGGAGCCGTCCAATCGGCCTCGCTCGGCGCACCGTAGATGACGGGATAGAACGTCGGGTCGTGCTTTCGCCCTTCGAGGATGTCCTGCGCTTTCTGGTGCGTCTCGTAGCAGATGGACTGCGTGTCCGTCCCCGCCGTCGTGATGAGGAAATACAGCGGCTGCATGCGGGCATCGCCCGAGCCCTTCGTCATGACGTCGAAGAGCTTCCGGTTCGGCTGCGTGTGGAGCTCGTCGAACACCACGCCGTGGACGTTGAAGCCATGCTTCGAATACGCCTCGGCGGAGAGGACTTGATAAAAGCTGTTCGTCGGAAGGTACATCATGCGCTTCTGCGATGCGAGGATTTTCACGCGCCGCGAAAGCGCCGGGCACATCCGTACCATGTCCGCCGCGACCTCGAACACGATGCTCGCCTGCTGCCGGTCGGCGGCGCAGCCATACACTTCGGCACGTTGCTCCCCATCACCACAACAAAGGAGCAACGCGACGGCCGCAGCCAGCTCCGACTTGCCCTGCTTTTTCGGAATCTCGATGTACGCCGTGTTGAACTGGCGGTAGCCGTTCGGCTTCAGCACGCCGAACAAATCGCGAACGATGCGCTCCTGCCAGTCGATGAGCTCGAACGGCTGCCCCGCCCACGTTCCTTTCGTATGGCAAAGGCTCTCGATGAACGCCACGGCAAAATCCGCCGCAGCCTTGTCGTAATGCGAGTCCTCTTGCATGAAACGCGTCGGCGTGTAATTTTCGAGCTTCCGCAATTTCCATCATCCTTTCCACGAGCAAGACCGCCCGCCTTCGCTTCATCAAAAAAGCCGCCCGACGAGCGGCTTGCTTTATTTTCCGACGAGCAAGCAGGGTCTCTCGGCCCCGCCCGCTCGGGTGCTTTCGTGTTCAGTTCAGCTTCTGGCAGATGGCCAGGAGCGCCAGCTGTGCGCCCTCGGTCTCGGGCTCGATAACCCAGCCCCGGTCGTAGTTCAGCACCACCTCGCGCCCCTTGCGGATGGCGAGCTTGCTGATGCGCCCGCCCTCGATGCCGTACTCCGACGGCTCGTCGAAGTGCTTGGCATCGTAGGTGAAGGTCTCGTTTTCGATCTGGATGGTTCCGTGCGTGTACATGGTGGTTTGCTCCTTTCAGGCTTCGCAGGTGTGTTTCCTTCTTGCATGTCTATATATCACTCTGCGGGCCGGAAATAGCAAGCGGATTCGTGTGTATACAATCGAACGGCACGACGAAGAAAGGGCCCGCAGGCCCTTCCCGTTCGGGTTGTCGCTCGGCTTCAGATGCTCAGCTGGATGGCGTTGAGCTTCCGCTTCTCGGTGCTGTCGATCTCGGTGAAGCGGTCGTTGATTTTGACCATCCCGTCAATCTTCGCGCCCTTCGCCGTGAAGGCCGCGAGATTGTCGAGCAGGCCGAAGGCGCTGCAGGAAATCGTGAACTCGCGAATGCCGTAGGCTTTGCAGGCTTCGAGGATGCCGTCGATGTCCTCGTCCCAGATGACATCGTGGAAGTCCGGCAGCTCGTTGCCCGCCTCCAGGCTGAAAAGGTACGCCCTTGCGAAGGTGTTGTTCATGCCCAGTTCCTTCTTCGTGGGGCAGGCGTGGGTCTTGAAGATGATGTCCAGTTTCTCGATGTGCGTTTTCATGGCTTGTTCCTCCGTTCAAAGGGTGGTTTGTCGGCTCGGGGCTTTTCCTTTCCCCATGTGTATTAATCACTCTGAACGGGATTTATAGCAAGCGGTTTCGCGTGTATACAATCGGCGTTTCACGACGAGGAAAGGGCCCGCAGGCCCTTCCCGTTCGGGATGTTGCTCGGCTGGTTACTTCTTCGCCGCCGCCCGCCCTGCTTCGTAGGCTTTGCGCAGCGCCGTCTCCAGTTCGCCGACCGAAATGTCGAGGAAATCCTCTTCGTCGTTGTACCGCGCTTCGAGGGTGCCGCCGCGCATCCGGACGGTCACGATGTTGTCGCAGGCAATCTGTTCCAAGGTCTTCTTGATGCTCTTCATGGTGGGTTGCTCCTTTCAAGCGTCTGGGTGGTTTCCTTCTTGCATGTACATATATCACTCTGACGGCCTGAAATAGCAAGCGGATTCGTGTGTATACAAGAAAGGAGGATTGCGGCTCCTCTCGATGTTTGGCGGCTTGCCCGCCTTGGGTTCAGCGCTGGCTTTCGCGGATGGTTTCGCGGATGGCTTCCCAGAGGATGTCCTCGTCGAAGCCCATGTCGCGGTAGCCTTCGAGGCACGTCTCGACGTAGCGCAGGGTGGGCTTGCCGAGCGGGCGGCCCGGCTGCATCACGTAGAGGAAGCCGCGCCCGCTTTCTTCCTCGACCTTGTCGTAGAAGGCTGGGTAGCCTTCGTAGCGGTCGAGCGCGGCCTCGTCCTCGGGCGTGACCTCCCAGATCGCGACGGGGACGCTCTGGCCCGGCATCGGCTCGACCGTAAGGTACGAGCCGGTCTTGCTCCCGCGAAAGAGCAGGCGGTAGTCCGGGATGGCGTCCGTCTTGACGAAGCGGGCGGCCGGGCAGCGCCACGCCATCTGGGCGCGGTTGAGGTTGCTGCCGTAGGCGATGTAGAGTTTCTTTTCCATAGTGGTGTTCTCCTTTCCGAAGGGGATACCCTTCTACCACCTCAAGGCCGCTTTCGCGGCTCCAGGTGGCAGGAGGCTAGCTCCTGCGGCAGGTTATCTTCCGTGGCGGAAGGCGGTATCGCCTGCGAGGTTCCGCGTCAGGAAGTCG
>NZ_JALFCU010000042.1 GCF_022771645.1 Selenomonas sp. | reverse complement strand
GAGGTCGGATTTGAATTTGGAAGTGAAATGACGACGTGTACGTGACATGATGAATCTCCTTTTCAATGGTCTCCCCAGTATACCACGAGATTCATTATAAAACCTGTCCGACAATGTCTTAATTCATGGTGCCATTATAGCCATCACGAATAAACGGATCAACGACATACAGCAAGCCCCCTGCGGGAGATGTTCCGCAGAGGGCTTGCTTTCGTTTGTCTTTTATTTTTCGTTCCGTTCCGCAGCCTCCGCGCTCGCGTCGGCTTTTTTCTTCGCCTCTTCCGCTTTGTGCTGCAGGTAGACGCGGTATTTGACGTACCAGATCTCGAGCAGCAGGAAGTACGGCATCATGGACTGGAACGGCGGGCGCGTGTCGTCTTCGTCGTACAGCTGGAAGCGCGCAGGCGAGACGTAGAGGTTCACGGTCGAGAGGCTCGCGAGCGTGTTGTCGTGGAGCTTCGTGATCGAGATGAGCGGCACGTCGCGGAGCTGCAATTGCTGCGCGAAGTCCGTGACGTTCGGCGACTCGCCGGAGAACGAGACGAAGATGAAGAGGTCGTCCTTCGTGACGTTCTGCATGACGGCATTGAACTCCTCACGGCCGCGGATCTCGAAAACGAGCACGTTGTCATAGAAAAAGAGGCGTTTGAGCTCCTGCACGACGTTGCTCTGCACATAGCCCGAGGCGTACGTGAAGACGCGGTTCGCCTCGTGGATGAGCTTGCTCGCATTGTCGAAATTCCGGGCCATGAGCTTTTTGCCCGTATTGATGTAGAACTCGCCGAGGTCCTTCAGCACGTCGCTGTGATAGACTTCGCCGGACGGCTCTTCCATCTTCAGGATGGCCTTGAGCTCGCCGAAGCCGTCGAGGCCGAGTTTTTGTGCAAAACGCACAACCGTCGTCGACGAGACAGCGCACGCGCGCGCGAGCTCATGGATGGAGATGTGGCGCACGCCGGCACGGTGCGTGACGATGTACTTCCAGATCACCGTGTCCGTGGCGTTGAGATCTGTTTTGTGCTTGTTGATGATTTCATCGAGCTGCATCTTGATTTCCCCCTAAAAATCTGTGAAATCCCAACGATATTTCTTTACTTAAAACACATATCTGTCTTACAGCGACAATTCCCCCAAATATCGCTGGAGCGCGTCCTGCCATGTCGGCAAGCGCGAGAATCCCGCCGCGTCGAGCGCGGCTTTCGAGAGGCGCGAGTTCTTCGGGCGCGCCGCTTTCGTGGGATACGCCGATGACGGCACGGGCGTGACGGTGACGCGCTCCCCTGCCTGGCGGAAAATCTCAGCCGCGAACTCCGCCCACGAGCAGAAGCCTTCGTTCGTCGCGTGATAGACGCCGTACTTCTCGCTCTCGACCATGTCAACGAGCAGGCGCGCGAGGTCTTTCGTGTACGTCGGCGAGCCGATCTGGTCGTCGACGACGGTGAGCGCGTCGTGATCCTCTGCAAGGCGCAACATCGTCTTGACAAAATTCTTGCCGTTCACGCCAAAGACCCACGAAATGCGGACGATGAAATACGCGGTGAGGAGCTCCTGCACCGCCGTTTCGCCCGCGAGCTTCGAAAGGCCGTAGGCGTTCGTTGGGCCTTTCAAGGCATCGGTTTCATATGGCGTTTCGCCTGTCCCCGGGAAGACGTAGTCCGTCGAGAGATAGACGAATTTCGCGCCGATGTCTTTCGCGGCGGCGGCGAGCGCCCGCGTCGCGCCGCCGTTCGTGATCATACAGATGTCTTTCTCGTCCTCGGCCCGGTCGACGGCGGTGTAGGCCGCGCAATGGATGATCGCGTCGGGATGCGTCCGCTCCACGAACGCGCGCGCCGCCTTGAAATCGATCAGCGAAAAATCTTTGCGCGCAGCGCCGATGGCTTCGTGGCCGCGCGATTGGAGCTCGAGCATCACATCATGGCCGAGCTGGCCCGTGACGCCTGTGACTAGGATTTTCATCATATCATCCTTCCGCAGATGAATTTGTATCTTGCTATTGCAGAACGCAACTCCTACAGTAGCCTCTCCCTCCGGGAGAGGTGCCGAGCGAATGCGAGGCGGAGCGGGTGGCGAAGGTAGGCCGTCCGTTTTATTCTCGATTGTATTGGCGAAGGAAACTATGAGTTATTACATGCCTTCGCCATTACAATCCTGCGATTTGTAACGTCCTACCTTCGACACCCTTTCCGTCGGCCTGCGGCCGCCACCTTCCCCGAAGGGGAAGGCTGCTGTAGATGCAACGCTCCGCAACAGATGAAACAACGACTAGCAACCGAATGACTCATTCCGTCCGTATGAGATCCTGGAACTTCGTATATTCCTTCTGGAAGAACAGCTCGACGGTTCCGATCGGGCCGTTGCGGTGTTTTGCGATGATGAGTTCCGTGATGTTCTTGTTCTCCGTCTCTTTGTTGTAGTAATCCTCGCGGAACAGGAACATGACGATGTCGGCGTCCTGCTCGAGCGAGCCGGATTCGCGGAGGTCGGAGAGCATCGGCTTCTTGCCCGGGCGCTTTTCGACTTCGCGCGAGAGCTGCGACAGCGCGACGACCGGAACGTCGAGCTCGCGGGCGAGCGCTTTGAGAGAACGCGAGATTTCCGAGATTTCTTGCTGGCGGCTCGCGTCGTTGCTCTTCGAGGCGCGGCCTTGCATGAGCTGGAGGTAGTCGATGACGATGAGGTCGAGGCTGCCTTCTTTCGCCTTGAGGCGGCGCGCCTTCGAGCGGAGCTCCATGACGCCGATGCCCGGCGTGCTGTCGATGAAGAGCTTCGCCCGCGAGATGCGGTCGGACGTGTCGATGAGGCGCCCCCAGTCCTCCGCGTCGATCTGGCCCGTGCGCAGGCGCTGCGAGTCGATCTGGCCTTCGGAGCAGAGCATGCGCTGTACGAGCTGCTCCTTGTTCATTTCGAGGGAAAAGAACGCGACGGTATGGCCGTGCAAGGCGGCGTAGGCCGCGATGTTCAGCGTGAACGCCGTCTTGCCCATCGACGGGCGCGCGGCGACGAGGACGAGGTCGGACTTCTGCAGGCCGCTCGTGAGCTTGTCAAAATCGCGGAAGCCCGTCGCGAGGCCCGTGATGCCGCCCTTGTTCTCATAGAGCTTCTCGACGTGGGCGATGGTCTGCACGACGATCTTGTCCACGGAGTCCATGTCGTCGGCCGACTGCTCGTTCGTGACGGCGAAGATGCGCTTTTCCGCGTCGTCCATGATGTCCTGGACGTCTTCCGTGCCTTCGTAGGCGTTGCCGGCGATGATGGTCGCGGCGTCGATGAGGTGGCGGAGCTCCGATTTTTCCTTGACGATGTTCGCGTGGTAAACGATGTTCGCTGCCGTCGGCACGTAGTTCGCGACCTGCGTGAGGAAGCCGACGCCGCCGATCTTCTCGAGCACGCCTTTCTTGCGCAGCGCCTCCTCGAGCGTCAAAAGGTCGATGGGTTTGCTGTCGCGCACGAGCTCGTTCATCGTGTCGTAGACGATGCGGTGCGATTCGCGGTAAAAATCTTCGGAGCGCAGCTTGTCCTGCACCTGCGTCATCGCGTCGTTCTTGATCATGATGGCGCCGAGCACGGAGAGCTCCGCTTCGACGTTCTGCGGCAGCATGCGTTGGGATGCGGGCATAGAGAACCTCCTTTACTTGCTCGGAGTTTGTTCTTTCTTTGATTCGGGCGGGAGTGCGACGGGCGTGTCGTCCGGGCTCTTCGGCGCGAAAATGAACTCGAACGCCTCTTCCGCCGTCTTCACGGGCCGGATGTCGAGGCCGAGCATATCGCCGGGAATATCTTTCTTGTTTTCCTCCGGGATGACCATGAGGCGGATGCCGGCTTGTTTCGCGCCGTAGGCCTTCTCGAACACGCCGCCGACGGGGCGCACGCGACCGGCGAGCGAGATCTCGCCCGTGACAGCGACGTCCTGACGGATCTTGCGCCCTGTCACGGCGGACACGATCGCGGAGAGGATCGCCGTGCCGGCCGACGGGCCGTCGATATTGCCGCCGCCGATGACATTGATGTGCAGATCGTAGTCGTGGATGTCCTTGCCCGTGACTTTGCGCAGGACGGACGCGGCGTTGAAAACGGAGTCCTTCGCCATCGAACCGGCCGTCTCGTTGAAGCGCACCGTGCCCTTGCCCTTTTCGTGCGCGGGGAACGCGACGGCCTCGATCTCGATGACCGAGCCGAGGAAGCCCGCGACGCCGAGGCCGAAGATATGGCCCTGCTCGGCCGTCGGCTTCGCCTTCTTCGTCACAAACTGATAGAGGCGGCTGACCTGCGCGACTTCGTAGATGTCCTGCATCTCGACGGCAATCGCCGCCGTGCCGAACGCTTCGGCGGCGGCCTCCTTGCGGGATTTCCCCGCCGCCTCGGCAGCGCCGATGGCCTTCGCGACGGCGACGTCCTGCCCGCTGCGCTCGAGCGCGAGCGAATAGGCGTCCGCGAGGATGTTGATGGCCTTGCGCCCCTCGATCGTGTACTCGGCGATGAGCTCGGCGACGCCGTCGGCGAGCTGCACATGGAGCTTCGCGGCCGCGTTGTGGAGGATCTTCACGATGTGCGCCGGCGTCAGCGGCTCGAAGTAGATCTCCGCACAGCGCGAGCGCAGGGCAGGATTGATGTGGCCGGCGTCGCGCGTCGTCGCGCCGATGAGCACGAAGTCCGCGGGCGCGCCTTCTTCGAACAGCTTCTTGATGTACGGCGGGACTTTCGGATCCGTCGGGTCGTAGTACGCGGAGTCAAAGTACGCGCGCTTGTCCTCGAGGACTTTCAGCAATTTATTTTGCAGCATCTCGTCCATTTCGCCGATCTCGTCGATGAAGAGGATGCCGCCGTGCGCGTCCGTGACGAGGCCGGGCTTCGGCTCGGGGACGCCGTTGTCGGCGAGCGTCTTCTGCGCGCCCTGGTAAATCGGGTCGTGCACGGAGCCGAGGAGCGGGTTCGTGATGTCCCGCGGGTCCCAGCGGAGCGTCGTGCCGTCCGTCTCGATGAACGGCGCTTCCGCGCCAAAGGGCGACAAAGGCTTTTCCTTCGCGGCCTCGAGGACGAGGCGCGCCGCCGTCGTCTTGCCGACGCCCGGCGGGCCGTAGAGCAGGAGGTGTTGCGGATACGGGCTCGAGAGTTTCGCCATGAGCGATTTCACGGCGCGCTCCTGACCGACGATCTCGTCGAACGTCTGCGGGCGCAGGAGTTCCATGACGGACTGCGTGAGGTGGATCTTATCCATCTTTTCGAGCTTTTCGCGCTTTTCCGCATCCTGCGGCGTTTCCTGCGGGCCTTTTTCTTCTTTGAGCACCTGCATGCGGATGTCTTTGACGTAGTCCTGGTGATCCTGCTCGAGCTTGTCGTTGACCTTCTTCTCGATGGAGTCCTCGACGTTCTTGCGCGCCATCATGTCGGCGACGCGGTCGGAAAGCTCGGAGAGCACTTCGGGGATCTCCTCGTCCGTCGGTGCAGGGCCGAGCGTCGGATTCTCGTTCACGATGCGCTCGAGCGCGAGCACGCGGTCGCCGCGGTTCCCGGAGCGCATGAGCGCGAGTGCGTCGAGCTTGCCGGCCTGCAGCACGAGCTTGTCCGTGCCCATCGTGTCGACGAGGATGGCGTAAAATGCCTGGATTTCGCGATCGAGCTCCTGCGCGATGAGCTCTTCTTCCGTGAGGTCATCGCCATCATCGCCGCCGTTCGCGCCGCCCGCGGCAGCGCCGCCATTCGCCGCGCCGCCCGTCTGGACGCGTTGCGCGTTTTTCGTCTTAGAGGCCGCAAAAGACGAGGGGGTACCCTCGCCTCTGCTGGTCGTGTTTTCTTGGTGGAAAATATTCAAAATATTATCTAGCAATCCCATGAATCGTTCCTTTGGTATATCGTCTTTTGATAAAGCGCAAACAGCTTGCAAACTGCAGCCTTCCCCTCAGGGGAAGGGGGACCGCGAAGCGGTGGAAAGGGTCCCCTGCACGGAAGATGCGTTTGTATATCTTAACTCATCGCGGGTGCGCGCTCGAAACATTTGGGGTGCCTGCGCGCACCGGCGACATCAAACGATCTACAGATTCAAAGGCCGTGCAAGCGACCCTCTCCTGGCGCTGCGCTTCGCTCCGCGCCTGTCCTCTCCCTGAGGGAGAGGCTGCTCTCTTATGTTACTTCGCAATCACATTCACTTTGATTGTGCTCGTGATTGTCGGATGCACTTTGATGACGGCTTCGTAGACGCCCTGGCCGGTCACATCGCCTTTGATGCTGATCTTTTTCTTGTCGATGTCGATGTTCTTCTCTTTCAGCGCGAGCGAGACGTCTTTGCCCGTGACGGAGCCGAACAGTTTGCCGCCTTCGCCGATCTTGACGGGGATCGTGACCTCGACGCTCTCGAGCTGCTTCGCCATGAGCTTCGCCTCGTCGGCCGCCATGGCGTCCTTGCGGTCTTTCGACGCCTTCTTCGCCTTCGCGACGTTGAGGTTTTCGGCCGTCGCGAGCACGGCGGCTTTCCTCGGCAGGAGGAAGTTGCGGCCGTAGCCTTCGGAGACTTCGACGATGTCGCCCTTGTTACCGAGCTTTTTGATGTCCTGCTGCAGAATCACTTTCATCTTGATCAAACTCCTTGATATATGCTTTTGCTTCTTCCATGGCTTCGGCGAGCACGTCGTCGACCGCGCGGCCTTTCACCTGCGCGCCCGCGACGTTCTGGTGGCCGCCGCCGCCGAAATGTTCCATGATGACCTGGACGTTCATCTCGCCCGTCGAGCGCGCCGAGATGCCGACGGTGTCGTCCGTCAGCGCAAAGCAGACGATGCTCATGCGCACGTTCTCGATGCGCAGCAGCGAGTCCGCCGTCTGCGCGGCGATGACCTGGATGTTCGGGATGGTCTCGGGGATGGACGTGATGATGAGGCCGCCCGCGAAATACTGCGCGTGCGCCTCGGCGCGCGCGAGCGCGACGGTCGTGTCGTAATCCGAGCGGAAGAGATGCCGCACGACGACCGGGTCAGCGCCCGAGCGCCTGAGATACGCCGCCGCGTCGAACGTGCGCACGCCCGTCTGCACGGCGAAATTCTTCGTGTCGACGACGATGCCCGAGTACAGCGCCGTCGCCGCGAGGCGCGACACGCGCATGTCGTCGCTGAAATACATGAGGAGCTCCGTCACGAGCTCGCTCGTCGAGCTCGACGCCGGCTCGATGTAGACGAGGAGCGGATTCTTGATGAACGATTCGCTCCTGCGGTGGTGGTCGATGACGACGACCTGCTGCACGCGCTCCAAGAGCGACGGGTCGGCGACGAGGTGCGGGATGTGCGTGTCGACGACGAACAGCACGGGCGATATCGCGTCGAGCGTCGAAATATCGTCCGCATGCACGAGGAGGTTCTGGTACTCTTCCTTCGTGCGCAGGTATTCCTCGATCTTGCTGATGCCCTCGTTCATGTCGGAGAGGATGATGTGCGTCGGCTTGTCGAGCGCCTTCGCCATCTCGGCGATGCCGACGGCCGCGCCGAAGCTGTCATAGTCCTCGTTGTGGTGGCCCATGATGTAGACGGCGTCCGCCGACTCCATGATTTCCTCGATGGCGTGCGCGACGACGCGCGCCTTGACGCGCGTGTGCTTCTCGACGGCTTTCGCCTTGCCGCCGAAGAACTGCGTCTTGCCGCCGAGCGCCACAGCGACCTGGTCGCCGCCGCGGCCAAGCGCGAGGTCGAGGCCGGCCTGCGCCTGCCGCCCGAGCTCTGCGAGCGACTGCTCCTCCGCGACGGCCACGCCCATGGAGAGTGTGACGGGCAGGCGGTTCGTGCTCTGGATCTGGCGCACCTTGTCGAGCACGTCGAATTTTTCCGTCATGGCGCGATCGAGCGACGCGCGGTCGAGCACGGCGACATAGAGGTCTTCCGACACGCGCTTCAGGAAGCCGCCGAGGTTCTTCAGCCAGCTGCCGAGCGCCTGGTTGACGGCCAAGAGCAGCCCTGCCCGCTCGGCCTCCGTCTGGCCCTGCATGACCTCATCGTAGTTGTCAATCTGGATGTAGCAGAGCACCGTGCGGCTCGCGTTGTACTCGCTGCGGAGCTCCTCGACGTGCGTGACGTCCTCGACGAACAGCACCATGAACTCCGGCTGGTGCACGGCGAATTTCACTGGGCGGTATTTCACCTGGAAATAATGATCCTCGTGCGCGAAGACGTACTCGCCCTCCGTGCCCCAGATGGGCTCGAGGATCACGTTCGGCCAGTCATCCTTGATGTCCGTGCCGTGTTCCGGCGCGTGGCCGAGGAAAGCCTCCGCCTGCGTGCTCGCCCACTGGATGCGCCCTTCCGGATCGACGACGAAAATCGCCTGCGGCAGGCGTTCCATGGCGTAGTTCATGAGCTCGTTGACGTTTGCGATGACGCTTTTCGTGTAGCGCTCGAACCGCACGGAGCGGTCGCGGCAGCGCTCGCGCGCGAACGCCGCGAGGCAGACCCAGACGACGAACGCCGTCGCCGCGAGGAACGAATTGTAGTATCCGAGCACGCCGATGAGGAGCAGCATCACGAAGAGCTGCAGCGCCAGATCGATCCATGCCGACAGATTGCGCGGCATCGTGTCACCTCCTAGGAGTCCCGGAGAAGCGCCGACGGTAGTCGACGAGCATGTCGACGAGCCCCGTGAACGCCACGACCTGCAGCAGCAGGCCGTTCAGGCAGACGAAAATATAGATGAACGCGCGCAAGAACGTGCGCACGTTGTAGCTTTTCATCAAGACGTGCAGCAGCACGAGCCCCTGCACGAGGCCGGCCATCATCGCAATCATCTCCGCATTGAGGCCGAGCTGCTTCAGCACGGGCAACGCGTGGCTCTCGCCCCAGTACATCGCGACGAGCGACAGCACGAAGAGATAGAGGAATGCGCGCGGCATGTACCACTCCGAAAACGGCGGCAGCGCTTGCGGCACTGCATGGCCGAGGCGCCGCAGCACGCGCGTGCCCACGAAATACAGCACGAACGTGTCAAATAGTCCCATGATGAGTACGATGAGCGGCGCGAGCTGCGCGACCATCGCGATGGCGCCGTCGAGCTGCTGCTGCGACTGCGCGAGCTCCTGCGGGTCGACGCCCATGGCCGTGTACATCTCCGTCGTCGCGTCGAACGCTTCTTTCAATCCGTCGAGCTGCGCCTGCCACGGGTCGATGCCCATGAGGAAAAAGATCAGCGCGAAGCCGAGGAGCTTGCCGCCGATCGAGGCGGCAAGGCCGGAGAAAAACGTGCGCGTGCCGGAAAAATCCCGGCGGATGCACCAGCCGAGCACGACGCCCGTCGGCGCGAACGCGAGGAAGAGGCGGAACGCGAGCGGCGGGCCGGCGAAGAGCGCGAGCACCGCCATCGCCGCGACGGCGGCCGCGATGCCATACTTCAGCCCGTGGCGCACCGTCACGATGAGGAGCGGCAGCGCCCAGACCATGACGGCGATGACGCCGAGGATGGGCAGGTACACCGCCATGAGCCCCAAGACAACAGAAAGAGCGGCGAGAATGCCGCTCTCGGTGAGTGGGGTCAGCCGATTGGAAACCATGTTCTTTCCTTTCTATCCATCAACATTTGCCGCACGGCAAATTGTTTCCATAGCGTAAACCAACCCTATTATATCAGATTTTTCTCGCGAGGGGAAATAGATTCCTCTCCGCCCGTTTTGTTTCACTTCTGCAAGTACGCATTGATCTCCTTCTGCAATTTGTTGAGCGCGTTGTCGAACGGCACGGTGCCGCTGACGATCTTTGCAATCTCCGTATCGGCGAGCAGCAACGCGCCGTCGTGGCGCGCGAACGTCGGTGCGGTCTTCGCCGTCTCGAGCGTGCGGCCGAGCAGCGCGGGCGTGAGCGAGGCCGTGACGCCTTCGCCGAAGACGGTCGCGGCGTCAGCATTCTCGATGATGCCGCGCCGCGCGGGGAGGCCCTGCGTGTGCGCGAGGACCGCGCTCTGCGCGACGTCGCTCGTCGTGATGGTCTTGAGGAAGTCCCACGCGAGCGCTTGCTCGTGCGTGCGCGCGGAGACGCCCATGAGCAGCACGCCGAGCGGCGCGTGCGCCTCGCCGCCCGGGCGGGGCAAAGGAATGCAGTCCCACTCGAACGTCGTGTATTTTTTGATGCGCCAGGGATACGGACGGTAGGCGCGGTACTCGGCGAACGTGAACGGGCGGAACGCGACGCGGCCGAGGTCGAAGTCGCGCGGCGTGACCTGTCGTCCTTGCGTGAGAGCCGCGAGCCGCATGCAGAAGCGCACGGCCTGCTCGACATCCTGCGAGGCGAAGTACGACGCGCGCCCGTCCGCGCGGAAGAGCGGCGCGCCGCCCGCCGTCGCCGCGAGCTGCCAGCCGTAGTCATACGCGCCGAACCGGTCGAGCACGCCGTCGCCGTCCGCGTCGCGCGTGACGGCGGCCGCGATGCGGTAGAAATCCTCGAACGTCCAATCGTTCGGCGGCATGGCGATGCCGTCTGCGGCGAGGAGCGTCTTGTTGACGAACATCAGCGTCGTCATGCACTCGACAGGCAGCGCCATGCACGCGCCGCCGTACACGCCGTAGTCATACGCCGCCGGATATAACGATGCCGCGTCAAACGCCGCGTCCTTTTGCGCGAGCGCATCGAGCGGCAGCAGCGCCCCCTGCCCCGCGTAGAGCTCGAAATCCTCGGGCAGCAGCAAGAACACGTCGGGTTCGTCGCCCGCGAGGAAGCGCTCGGCGAGCCATTCGCTGTAATCGTCGCGCGAGATGCCGCTGACGTATGTCACCTGCACACCCGGATGCTCCGCCTCGAACGCCGCAATCGTGTCATCCATCAGGCCGTAGAGATCGCCGCCCGGCACGCCCCATGGGCTGCCGGCGAAGATGCCGACGCGCAGGACGTGCGGCTGCGGCTTCAGCACAGCGCAGAGGAGCGCGGCGCAGAGGAACATCAGGAACGGAACGAAGAACACGCGCCAACGGTTCCTGCGAGCGTCCTGCTCGTTCGCTTGCGTCATATGCGTGTCCTCCGTGCCGTTTTCCTGGTTCACGATTCGACTCCTTTTTGCACGAGCCCCGTCTGCACGGCCCAGAGCGCGAGCTGCGTGCGGTCGCGCAGGCCGAGCTTCGACAGCGCCGACGACAGGCCGTTCCGCACCGTGCCGCCTGACAGTGCGAGGCGGTCAGCGATTTCTTTATTAGACAGGCCGTGGCCGACGAGGTTCGCAATGTTGCGCTCCGTGCGCGTGAGCTCGTCCGCGCCCGCCGCGTCCGCTTCGGCGGCGAAGCTGCCCTGCGCCATCTGGCTGAAAAA
>NZ_JALFCU010000033.1 GCF_022771645.1 Selenomonas sp. | reverse complement strand
GCGGCCAGATGAAGACGCTGCTCGACCGCCTGAATCCGATGTTCCCGAAGGACTACCACTTCCGCGACATCTACCTGCTGACGACGGCCGCCGACACGGGCAGCTACACGCCTGAGCGCGCGACAGCCGGCCTCACGGGCTGGATCGACTGTTTCGAGAAAGCGAGCCTCAAAGGCACGGTCTTCGCGGGCGGCGTCAACGATGCCGGCGACATCGCGGGGAACGCGAAACTCGACGAAGCCTTTGCCATGGGCAAAAACGTGTAAGCCACGCATAAAACGAACGCGGGAGCAGCCATCGTGCCGCTCCCGCGTTCTGTTATCTATGGAAAAGGATGTCCTGACCGCTCACGATGTTCATTCCCTGCGCCTCGTCCTGCGCCAGATGCGCCATCGCGCGCGCAACGTCGAGCGTCGGCATCGGCTTCATGCGTTTGAAGAGGCCGACGGCGTTCAGCGCTTGCAGCGCTTTCACGGAGAGCGTTTCCGTGAGGCGCTTCGCTGGGTGGCGGATGAGCGACGGCGGGCGCAGGATCGTCAGCGACGGGAATGTGAGCGCCTGCAAGTCGCTTTCAATTTCGCCTTTCATGCGGAGGTAGAAAAACGACGATGCAGGATCTGCCCCGACGGACGAGACGACGACCATCTTCGGCACGCCGTTCGCGCGTGCGGCTTTCGCGGCGGTGAGCTGGTAGTCGTGATCGACGCGCCATTGCTGCCCTTTGCCGCCCGCCTGCTTCTTCGACGTGCCGAGGCTCGAAAACAGCACGTCTCCCTGCACGAACTCCTGCCACGTTTCCGGCCGCTCGAAGTCTACGATGTGGACATGGAATTTTTCCGCGTTCGTCGGCGGCAAAGCCGGTGCGCGGCGCACGAGCACGTCGACGCGCTCATAGGCGGGGTCGCTCGCGAGCACCGTGAGCAGGTCGCGCCCGACGGCGCCCGTCGAACCGATGGTGATGGCGTTCATGGAGATTCCTTCTTTGCGTGCTTATTTGGATGCGATTCGAAATAACGGATGGATTTTCTTGCTTCCAATGCTTCGCCGGCGTTCATGATGATTCCAGTATAATAAAGGGCGATGATTTTTTCAACGACAGGAGACATCCCCATGGAACTTTCCCTTTCCGGCCTGCTCGCGCATCTGCTGCCGCTCGGCTGCGTCGTGGCCGCTTCGTTTTTGCAATCGCTTACGGGCTTCGGGCTTGCCATCGTGCTCGCGCCGCTCTTGATGTTTTTCTATGACGCGAAAGAAGTCGTCTCGCTCGTGCTGCTGATCTGCGTCACGGGCAATCTCGTGCAGGGCGTGATGCATTTCCGCGAGGCCGACCGGCGGCTCGTCGCTTTCCTCTTCGCAGGCGTCGTGCTCGGCCAGCCCATCGGCGCATGGATTTTTTTCGCGCTTTCGAGCGACACGCTGAAATTCTGCATCAATGCGATGGTGCTCGCGTCGCTCCTGATCACGCATGTCACGCACGCACGATTCCGCGAGACGGATGCGAACGCCATGAAGACGGGCGTGCTCTCCGGCATCACGTCCGCGACAACGGGCATGGGCGGGCCGCCGTTCCTGCTTTACATGGCGCATACGAAGATCGCGCCCGAAATGCTGCGCGCAACGTGCTACGTCTTCTTTTTCCTCTGTAACATCACGTCGCTCGCCTCGCACGCCATCGGCGGCATGTCGCTCGCGTTCGTGCTGACGGAGTACGTCTACCTGCTCCCCGGCCTCGCCGCCGGCATCCTGCTCGGCGACGCGCTTTTTCCGTACCTGCCGAAAACATGGATCCGCCAGTCCATCAACATCCTGCTGCTCGTGACCTCCATCGTCGGCATGGGCGAAGTGCTGCTGAAATAAGAGCAACCGGCCTCACGTACCCATGAACGGTTTGTGGAGGCTTGTTATAAAAATAAGCACCCCGATGCAGAGTGCTTTCCAGACAAAAGAACATGCTCAGAGGCCGCCGCCGAAGATGGCTGTGGCGGCGAGGTACGTGATCGCGCCCATGACGGCCGTGCACGGGATCGTCAGCACCCACGCCGTGACCATGGAGCGCGCGACGTCCCAATGGACGGCCTTGAAGCGCTGCGCCGAGCCGACGCCCATGATGGAGCCCGAGACGACATGCGTCGTCGAAACCGGCAGGTGCAGCAGCGTCGCCGAGAAGATGACCGTCGCGGAGTTCAGATCCGCCGCGAAGCCGTGAACCGGATGCATCTTGAAAATCTTGCCACCGACCGTGCGGATGATCTTCCAGCCGCCGACGCTCGTGCCGAGCGCCATGGCCGTCGCGCACAGGACTTTCACGACCGTCGGCACTTCGAGCGTCTCGATGACGCCGCTCGAGACGAGCGTCAGCGTGATGATGCCCATGGATTTCTGCGCATCGTTCGAGCCGTGCGAGAACGCCATGAGCGCCGCCGAGATGACCTGCAGGCGCTTCGCCACGAGATTCACGCGCGCCGGCTTGTACGAATGGCACACGGCGAAGACGAGCTTCATGATGATGAAACCGCTCGCGATCGCCGTAATCGGCGAAAGGATGAGCGCCAGGACGATCTTGATGATGCCCCAGTCATTGAGCGCGGCCGTGCCGGCCGAGATGAGGATCGCGCCGATCATGCCGCCGATGAGCGCATGGGACGAGCTCGACGGCATGCCGATCCACCACGTCAAGAGATTCCAGATGATGGCGCCGACGAGTCCTGAGGTGATGACCATCGCGTTGATGAGGTCCGGGCTCATGACGATGTCGCCGCCAATCGTCTTCGCGACGCCCGTCGACACCATGGCGCCGATGAAATTCAGCACCGCCGTGCCGACGATGGCGACGCCAGGCCGGATCGCGCGCGTTGAGACGCTCGTCGCGATCGCGTTCGCCGTATCGTGGAAGCCGTTGATGAAGTCGAACAGCAGCGCGAGGATGACGACGACGAGGACGAGGGACATATCAGGCATACTTCATCGTCACCTCTTTGATGATGTCGCCGAGATCCTCGACCTCGTCCGCCGTGTCTTCGAGCGTGTGGAGGATGTCCTTCCAGCGGATCACGTCAAAGAGGTCATGCGAGCCGTCGAACAGGCGCGAAATCTCCTTGCGGTACAGCTTGTCGACGGCCGACTCGTGACGGCTCAGGCGCTCGGCGCGCTCGAAGAGCTTCGCCTCGTTGCGGCTGATGTCCTTCAGGAGCTCGAAGATTTCCTCGAGCTCGGCCGCCATCTCGACGATGTCGTCCATCATCTCGCTCGCCGCCGGCGACGGCTGCGTGATGTGATACGTGTCGAGCCGCATGATCGCGCCCTGCAAGTGGTCGATGCAGCTTTCCATCTGGCTCGTCAGGCGATAAAAATCCTCGCGGTCGATCGGCGTGATGAAGATGACGGAAATCTTGCGGATGACCTCCATGCTCGTCACGTCGGCTTTATGTTCGAGCTGGATGACTTCTTCGAGATGCTGGTCGAGCTTCGAAAGGTCTTTGAACGCCGCCTGTCCGATCAGAGCGCCCTGATGGAAGACCTTTGCATTGCTGATGAGGTAGTCGAAGAATTCCTCATGCTTGTTGCTGATGTTGAACATCAATGTTCCCCCTACATTACCATTCACAGTTATCTGTTCTAGTATACAGGGAAGCGTATGAGGATTTATAAAAGGTTTGTTATTGCTTTATAAATTCTCAAAAAAAATTACTGCCGTAGAATCCCAACGGCAGCAAATTTCTAGAGCTATAGAAGTGGATAAATGAACGCGCGATACAATGTAACAACCAGATTCCCGCTCAGTCCTCGCAAACCTTGTGCGGGTTCAGGATGTTCTGCGGGTCGAACGCGGCTTTGATGCGCTGCATGAGCGCGATCGTCTCGGGCGGCATGGACTGCTTGAGGTACGAGCGCTTCGCGAGGCCGATGCCGTGTTCGCCGGAGACCTGCCCCTGGAGCACGCGCGCCTTTTCGTACATGCGATCCATGCTGCGGGCGAGGACTGTTTTCCAATCCGCTTCCGTGAGGTCGTCGCGCAGGATGTAGACGTGGAGGTTGCCGTCGCCCGCGTGGCCGAACAGCTTGATGCGCACGCCGATTTCTTTCTGCAGCCCGTGCACGAACTCGACGAAATCATTGACGTGGCTGCGTGGCACGACGACGTCGACTTCGTCCATGGCGGACGTCGATGACTTGATGGCTTCGAGGAACGCGCCGCGCGCCTTCCAGATGGATTCGCTGCGCTCGTCGGTGTCTGCGATCAATATATCGATCGCGCCCTGCTCGAGGCAGATCTGCGCCGTGTCGTCGTAGTACGAAGCGATTTCCTCCATCGTGTTGCCGTCGAATTTCAAGAGCAAGTAGGCATCCGCCTGGTTGTCCGGGAATTTCTTGCCCAGGTATTTTTCCGCGTCGAGGATGACTTCGCGCTCCATGAACTCGATGGCCGTCGGGATGGCTTTTGACTGGATGATGAGCGGCACGGTGCCGATGGCCTGCGCGAGCGTCGGGTACGGGATGAGCAGGCTGACGTTCTTCTTCGGCAGCGGCAGCAGCTTCAGGATGGCTTTCGTGACAATGGCGAGCGTGCCCTCCGATCCGATGACGAGATTCTGGATGGAATAGCCCGAGCTGTTCTTCACGACCTTGCCGCCGAGCTGGAGGACGGTGCCGTCCGCGAGCACGACTTCGAGGCCGCGCACGTAGTCGCGCGTCACGCCGTACTTCACGGCGCGCATGCCGCCGGCGTTCGTGCTGATGTTGCCGCCGATCGTCGCGGATTTCTCGCCCGGGTCCGGCGGATAAAAGAAGCCGCGCTCCTCGACGTACGCGCCGATTTCCATGAGCAGCACGCCCGGCTCGACGGTCAGCGTGAGGTTTTCCTCGTCGAGCTCGAGGATGTGGTTCATGAGCGTCGTGTCGATCATGAGGCCGTGCTCGACGGCGACGGCGGCGCCGACGAGGCCCGTGCCGGCGCCGCGCGGCGTCACGGCGATGTGGTGCTCGCTCGCATACGCTAGGAGCTTCGAGACTTCCTGCGTCGACTGGACGCGCACGACGATATCCGGATAGCTCTTTTCGCTCGAGAGCTCATCATGGCTGTACTCTTCATTGATGCGATCTTGATACAGCACGCGCTCGGGCGCGATGAACGAGACGATGGCCTTGTAATCGCTCTCGTCAATGGTCTTGTAGCTCATGCGATGTCACCTTTCCCCTCGCGGATATCAGAAATGAGGCGCGGCACGACCTCGTAGAGGTCGCCGACGATCGTGTAGTTCGCCGTCTTGAAGATCGCTGCTTTCGCGTCCTGGTTGATGGCGACGATGTTATCGGAATGGTTCATGCCTGCGACGAACTGGATGGCCCCCGAGACGCCGCACGTGATGATGAGCTTCGGGCGCACCGTGCGGCCCGAAAGGCCGATCTGATGCTTCGCGTCGAACCAGCCGTTCTCGACGAGCGGGCGCGTGCAGGCGACCTGGCCGCCGAGGAGGTCGGCGAGCTCGCGGAGCAAGCCGATGTCTTCTTTTTTCTTGATGCCGCGGCCGGCGACGACGAGCACGTCCGCCGTCTCGATGCTCTGCTCCTTCGCCTTCTTCGTCACGCGTAGCACGTCGACGTGGCTGCCGAGTTCCTCCGTCGGCACGTCGAACGGCACGACCTCGCCGTGCGCGTCGCTCGTGCGCTTCGGCGCGTCCATGACCTTGTAGCGCACCGTCGCCATCTGCGGGCGGTGGTTCGGCGTGAGGATCTCGGCCATGATGTTGCCGCCGAACGCCGGACGGATCTGCACGAGGTCGCTGCTTGCATGGATGTCAAGCACCGTGCAGTCCGCCGTGAGGCCCGTGCGGAAGCGCGCGGCGACGCGCGGCGCGAGCTGGCGGCCGACGGGCGTCGCAGGGGCGAGGATGGCCGCGGGGTGCACGTCATTCACGAAATGCTCAAACGCTTTCGCGTACGTCTCGATCTTGAAATCCTTGAGCTCGTCCTTGTCGCAGACGAAGACCTTGTCCGCGCCGTAATGCAGCAGTTCTTCCGCTTCCTTCGTGATCTCGCTGCCGAGGAACAGCGCGTAGACGGGCTGCGAAATCTTTTCCGCGAGCTCGCGCGCCTTGCCGAGGAGCTCGAACGTCACGGGATGGATGCGCCCTTCGACGTGGTCGACGTAGACGGCGATGCCGCGCCATTTGCTCTTGTCGACCGTCGGCTTCTTTTCGTCCTCGACGTATTCCATCGCGCCCTTCGGGCCTTTTTTCACGCAGAGGCGGCACATGCGGCACGCGGCCGTGAGCTCGACCTTGCCATCGTTTTCCACCATCGCGCCGAACGGGCAGATCTTGATGAACGACTGCACGTCATCGATTTTGTCCTGATGGACAATCAGCTTTGCCATATCTCATTCCCCCCGTCAAGCCATGAATTTCTTCTTGCGCAAAATGCGGTACAGCTGGTCGGCCATCTCCGCATTCGTGCCTTCGAGCGTCTGCTGCACCTTGTCCGATGTCGGCGGGAAGATGCGCTGCACCTGCGTGGGGGAGCCGTTCAGCCCATAATGATGCTCGTCCTGGTCGTCCATGTCCTGCAGCGTGAACATCCGGATGCCGCGTTTCTCCGTCGCTTTCTTCAGCTTGTAAGACGGCAGGCGCGGCTGCATGATGTCTTTCTGCACGGTGAGCAGGCACGGGAACGAGACCCGGACCTCCTCGATGTCTTCCGGCATGTCCATCATGACCGTGATGGCGCCGGCCTTCACGGCGCCGATGGCGCTGACGTTGCAGACGCACGGGATGCCGAGCGTCTCCGAGACCTCCGGACCGACCTGCGCCGTGTCGCCGTCCGTCGTCTGCAGGCCGCAGAGGATGAGGTCGAACGTGCCGAACTTTTTGATGCCCTGCGACAGCGTGTAGCTCGTCGCAAGCACGTCCGCGCCGCCGAACTTGCGATCCGTGATGAGCGCGCCCTCGTCCGCGCCCATGGCGAACGCCTCGTAGAGCACGGCCTTCGCCTGCGGCGGACCCATCGTCAGCACGCTGACGCGGCCGCCGTACTGCTCCTTGAGTTCGAGCCCGACCTCAAGCGCATAGAGGTCGTACGGGTTCATCTTGCTGTCCGCGCCGTCGCGCTTCAAGACGCCCGTCACCGGATCGACCTCGACCTTGTTCGAGCCCGGCACCTGCTTGATGCAAACGAGAATTTCCATGAATGTTCCTCCCCCACGAAAAACTGAACCATCCGCAGCGCTTTCGAAACGCTGTTGCATATTTGTTTGCTCGTCCTTATCCTTCTTTCACCCGTATTCTAGCGTATTTGTCGGTATTTGTCTACAAAGTTCATAAATTAACTTTATCGGATGATAGTTCAAAAATGAACAAAGAAAAAACCTCCCCGTGAGGGGAGGCTTGGTATCGAAATAAGCGTCAGCCTTCGACTTTTTTCTGCGCCTTGAGGACTTTCGCTGCGACGCCTTTCATCTTTTCCGTCGAGACGGAGCAGGCCGCGATGCGGACGCCGAGCTTCAGCGGCACGGCGAAGACGAGGTCGTCATGCAACGCATCGCAGACCGCGCCCGGGTCTTTCGCTGGCACGGAGAGGAAGAAGCCGCCTTTATACGGCAGCGCGTTGAGACCGCATTCCTTCGCTTCCTGCATGAAGATGTCGCCGCGATGCTGGATGAGCTTGTAGAAGTCGTCGCGCTCTTTCTCGAACTGCGCGAGCGCCGCCTTGTCCTGCTGAATCTTCGTGAGGAGCGTCATGGCGCCGCGATTGATGTTCGACCACGTCGCGCGGCTCGTGTACTTGTTGATTTCCTTGAACTCGTCGATGACGGATTTCGATGACGACAGGCCGATGAGCGCGCCCGTGCGCTGGCCGTACATCGTGTAGCCTTTCGACATGGAGAACGAGAACATGATGAGCACGTTGTCGGGGAGTCCTGCGAACTTGTCCATGAACTTCCTCGTCTCGTTCTTTTCGCCCGCGTAGTCGATGTAGGCGATGTCGACGAGGATGCTCATCTTCTTGCCCTTGGCCGCGTACTTCTTCGTGAGCTCGAGCACGCCTTCCCAGTCTTCTTCCGTCAGGCTGAAGCCCGTCGGGTTGTGCGCCGGCGTGTTGATGATGGCGAGCAGGCTGTCCTGCCCTTTGAGGATTTCGTCAACTTTCGCCGTGTAGGCCGCAAGGTTGAAATGCTGCTGCTCGTCGAACAGCGTGTAGTTCGTGAGCTTGCAGCCGCACTCGTTGCAGATGACGTTGTACGTGCCCCAGTACCAGTCGGACGTGAGGACATACGTGCCGTGCTCGGCATAGTTCGCCACGGCATGATGGATCGCGCCCGTGCCGCCCGCCGTCGCGACGGAGCCGAGATACCCCTCGGGCTTGTGGTCGGCAAACGTCAGGTCGATGACGGCATCGAGGTAGGCCGGCAGGCCGGAAATCGGCGCGTAGGCGATGAGATCCGTCATCGGGAGGCTGCGGTAGACGCGCTCCATCGTCGGCAGGCAGGCGAGCTTGCCGTCGTCGTCGATCATCGTGCCGATCGTCGCGTTCGTGACCTTGTCAGCGCCGTATTTTTCCGTCGCCTCGCGGCACGCGGCGCTCGCGCCGAAGATCGCGTCTTTCAGTCTCTTGTCCCGTGCATGGGATGCAGCCATACTGTTCGTCATCAGAATAATTCCTCCTCAATATCCCGGACATATGTTTGTGCAATATGTCACGCTCAACTTTTCTTATCATACGTCAAAAGAGGACACATGTCCATATTGCCTGCGCAAAGTATACAAAATTCTTTCGCAACAAAGCCTCCCCAGAGGGGAGGCTTTGGGTGAGTGCACGTTACTTTTTCTTCTTGATCTCGATGCTCACGACGACATCGGGGTTCGTGACCGTCACGCCGCTCGGCAGCGCGAGCTTCACAGTGATCTTCTGGTTCGACGTGAATTTCGCGAGGTCGATGGTCTCCGTGTCGACGGCCGTGAGCGATTCGATGGTCTTGCTGTCGCCCGCGATCTCGATCTTGATCGGGTCGGTGCGCACGTCTCCGAGCTGGTAGCCGTCCGCCAGATCGTCGGCGAGCACGGGATGGATGGAGACGATCTTCTTCGACAGGCCGCGCGCAAGCTGCACGGAGACGGACGTCGTCTGCGGCACGACGCGGACGCCCTGCACTTCGCGGCCGTCGGCGTTGAGCGCCGTGAGCGGCACCATGACGTCGAAGTCCGTGTTGTTCCCTGCGAGGCCGACGTAGCCGACGACGCGCACGACCGTGTCGATGGCCGACTGCGGCCCTTCGAGCGTGACGAACGACGCATCCTGCGAGACTTTCGCGACCGTCGTTCCGGCGGCCGAGCTGCCCGTGACCGTCACATCGGCGCGCATGCGCTTCTGCACGACCTGGTCGAGGTCGAACGTCACGACCTCCGGCTGCACCTCAACGAGCTCGAAGCCTTGCGGCAGCGCCGTCTGGACTTTGTACTCCGCCTTGCCCGCCTCCGCGCCGCTGAGGTCGACGTACGCGCGGAAATCCTCCGCCGACGCCGAGACGAACAACGAGCGCGGGCCGCGCACCTTGATCTTGACGTCTTCGTCGCTCTTCGTGATCTTGTAGCCTTCCGGCGCGTTGACGACGGCGACCGGCACGGTGAAGCTGCCCTCGATGGACGGGTTCTGATCGTTCATGACGACGACCCAGAGGATGATGGCGACGAAGAGCGCGAGGATCTTCGCGGGCAGATTGCGTCGGAAGATGCTATTGATGCGGTTCATCATTTCTTCTTCCTCCAGTTCTCCACCAGTTCGCGGAACGTCTGCTTCTCCGGCGAAAACACGGGCATCAGGATGTTCTTGAGCGCTTCCGCATCGAGATGGCGCGTGATGTGCCCTTCCTCGGCGACGGAAATCGTGCCCGTCTCCTCGCTGACGACGACGACGAGCGCATCGCATTGTTCCGAGAGGCCGATGGCCGCGCGGTGGCGCGTGCCGAGCTCCGTCGAGAACGAGCGCTCCGTGAGCGGCAGGTAGCAGCTGGCCGCGATGAGGCGGTTGCCGCGCACGATGCCGGCGCCGTCGTGGAGCGGCGTGTTCGGGATGAAGACGTTCAGCAGGAATTCCGCCGTGATGAGCGCATCCGTCTGGATGCCGCTCGCGCAGATGTCGTTGAGCCCCATGTTGCGCTCGATGTCGAGCAGCGCGCCCGTCTTCGTCGAGGCGAGCGTGCGCACGGCGCGCACGAGCTCATGCACGACGTTCTGCGCCTGGCGGTCGTCGAGGACGGTCGGATTCGCGAGGAACCGCCCCTGGCCGAGATGCTCGAGCGCGCGCCGCAGTTCCGGCTGGAACACGATCGGCAGCGCGACGAAGATCAGCGTGACGGCTTTCTGCAGCAGCCACGAAATGACGTGGAGCTCCATCCAGTTGCAGACGAGCGTGATGCCGAGGAGCACCAGCAGGCCTTTGACGAGCGTGATGGCGCGCGTGTCCTGGAGCATCTCATAGACTTTGTAAAGGATGATGGCGACAATCAAGATGTCGAGGATGTCCAAGGGGCCGATCGTCGAAAGGATGCCGCGCAGCTGCGTCGGCACTTGCGGCAAAGAAAAATCCATAGGCATGGCGCGTCCCTCCTTTCTACAAAAAATCACTTTACTACTTTATTCTATCTTATTTCTGGAAAATCCTTGTGACCCTTCAGATTTTTTCATCATAAACGACAAAAATCCCGAGGAACGATTCCCCGGGATGATTTCGTCGGTCAGTCCTGTGACGGATATTTTTTCACGCAGTATCCTTGGTCGTCGAGTGACGAGACTTCGACGAACGCGCTGCTTTGGACGGCACGATACGTCGGGAGGCTCATGGCAAAGGATTTTGCGAGCTCCGTGTCCGACGGCATCGGGACGGCTTTGCGGCGCTCGCGCCCGCGGAAGCGGTGGATATTGTACGCTTGCCAGAACGCGCTCGAAAGGAGGAGCAACAGCGTCGCGAGCGACAGGATGACGAGCACCTCCATCATCGAATCGTCCGGATAGTTCCCGAGCACGAGGATGTGGTAGATGGCGTAGAGGACGACGATCCACACGGCCAGCGTGGCGACGGCCGATACGACCTGCTCGACCCGGCGGAGCAGGCTGCTCCGTTTTTCGCTGTTGTCAATCACAGGTGCTGTTTGTTTCATTTGCTTTTCCATCATCGATACCCCCTGTCAGGACTCACCCAAGTCGCCGGCTGCTCCATGGAACGGAACATCCCTTTCGGGAACGAGACAGCCGCCGCCGTCGCGTTGAACGCCCAATACGCCACCGGATACCAGACGACCCAGAACACCACTTTCCACAAATCTTTGTCATAGCGCATATCGAGCAAGATGCTCACGATGAACTGCAACAGGCAGACGCAGGCGATGACCGCGCCGTTCCATCCCCAGAACGGATTGCCGACGATCTCGCGCCCGACGCCCGTGAGCTGCGCGAGCGCCCAGCGCAGCCGCTGATGCCAGATGCCCTTGAGCGTCTCGGGCACGAGCATCCAGCACAGCATGTTCGGCTCATAGCGGATGTCCCAGAAGCGCGTCTCGAGCCGCCACGTCATGTCGATATCGTCCGTGACGGAGCGCGGGTCCCAGCCGCCAACGCTGACGAGCGCCGTCTTGCGCCAGGCCGCCACGACGCCCGAGACCGTCATGAGCTTGCCGACGAGGCGTTGCGTCCGCTTGATGAGGCTGATGACGCTCGCGTACTCCGCCGTCTGGATCTTCGCGAGGAGCGTCGTGCGGTTGCGCACGCGCGGGTTGCCCGTCACGGCGCCGACGCGCGGAAAATGGATGAAATGCCAGACGGCCCACTCGATGGCGTGCCGGTCGAGCATGCTGTCCGCGTCGAGCGTGACGATGACCTCGCCCTGCGTCATCGGCAGCGCCGCGTTGAGCGCGTTCGCCTTGCCCATGTTCTGCGTGAGGCGCACGGCGCGGAGCGCCGGATACGTCTTCATGAGCGCTTCAATCACGTCCTGCGTGCCGTCCGTGCTCGCGTCGTTGATGACGATGACTTCGAGATTGTCATAGTCGTTTTCAAAAATCGACGTCACAGCGTCGCGCAGGTCGCGCTCCTCGTTGTGCGCGGGGATGAGGACGCTGACTTTCGGATGGTGTTCGAGCGTCGGCGGCTCCTTGCTCTGCCCTTTTTCCCGGCGCCAGTAAAAGAAGACGCCGCCGATGAGCCACGCGATGCTCATGATGAGCGGATAGAAAAAGACGTACGCCTTCATCCACTCGATGAAATCATGTACATTCATATCGTTCACATTCCCTCAATTTCAACATATCTTTCATTTCTCCCAATAACAAAACGTGTTCGGATAATATCCCATGTGCCGGATGCCGGCATCCTTGAGCGTCTTCATCTGCGCGGAAAAGTTTTTGTTGCTGAACCAGCGCTCCTTCTCCCAATCGTACGACTGGATCTTGACAATCGTCTTGTCCGTGCCGCCGGCCTGCTCGACGGCCTTCGCGACGCGCGCGAGGAAGCCGAGCGGGTCCTGCTCGTGATCCATGTACGGATACGCCATGACGACGACGTAGTCGTAATGTTGCAAGCAGTCCGCATAATTTTGCGCGAACCACTCTTCCGACGCCGGGTTCAGCACGACCTCGTCGTAAATGTCGCGCACCAGCAGGCCGTCGGGGCGGCTCTCGCGGAACGCTGCGCCGAGCGCGAGCGAGAGATCGGTCAGGCGTTTCGTCTTCGCTGCTGTGCCCGCTCCTTTCGCCGCTGGCGAAACGTCCTCGAAATCATTCAGATAGAGATCGTCTTGGAACAAGACGCCCTGCGCGACGGTGTAGCGCCCGAGGTCGCGGTAGAGCTCGACGAGCTTCGCCTCGTTCACCGCGTCGAACGGCGACAAGCGCTGATACCAGCCGGCCTCGCCATCCGCCTGCACGACGTTGCTGCCGTCCGCCGCCGCAAGCGACGTATAGCTGAGCCCCGGCAGCCACGCCACGACGTCAATGCCGTCCATCTCGATGGCGTTCGCCACGGTGTTGAAGACATCGGCCTCGACCGGCACGACGTTGTTGTGGAAATAGACCTTGCCCACGTTGCCGTCGCCATCGGGATCGGCGAACGCCTGCAAGGCGACGAGGTTGATGCCGTTGTTATCGAGATGCTCGATGACGCCGCGAATGTTCTCGCGCATCGCCACAGGATCTTCGTCATAGATGGCGTCGATATCGACTTGCGCCAGACGGATCGGCGCTTGATAGCCTGCGAGGTCTTGCTGGAATTCTTTCTTCGGCGTCGATTTTTCCAATAAGGCGCGGTTCGAGTTGCTGAGGCTCGTCGTCTCCGGCGTGTTGTTCGCGCTCGCATTGAGATTGAACATGACGTCCATGCCCGCTGCCTGCGCGGCTTGCTGTGCCTCGCCGGAGAAGATGCCGTACGGCCAGACCATCGCGCGGACGGGATGGCCGAGGCGCTCCGTCAAGACGTCCTGACTCTTTTGGAGGTCTTGCTGCAGCCGCGTCTGATATTCCTCGTCCGTCTCGTAGCGGCTCTCCATCGTGCCGTCGGCCTTCGGGAGGTTCGTGAAGTACAGGTGATAGCCCGCGACGGCATTGCGGTCGCCCTGCGGGTCGATGGCCTGCTGCTTGTGCATCGCATGGCTGTGCGACGCGACGCTCACGAGGCCGCTCGCCTCCATCTCGCGCACCTGCTCCCATGTCAGGAGCGTGCCGACATCCGAGGGCTTGCCCTCGCCCTCCGTCCACGACGTGACGAGCGCAATCATCGCCGGCACTTGA
>NZ_JALFCU010000028.1 GCF_022771645.1 Selenomonas sp. | reverse complement strand
CTTGTATTCCCTCTGCCAACTATGATGGTGAACCTTCCGTGCCTAATGGGATCGTGTCCCAACTTCCTTCGTTCCACCTGTTCATACACCGAGTGCTGACGAAGCTTTCAAACGGGGTCATGCCCCACGGAGTAAACTGCTGTCAGCTACAGCTCTTGTTTGTCTGGCTCTCTGCCGACCAGCTTCTTCTGCGCATACTGCAAGCAGTGGACGCGACATCGCAGATTCCATTGGCGGCTTCAGGGTTCTTTCCAGGACCCTGCCGAACCGCTTGATTGCTTTCGAGCAGTTCGGCAGAGCCCTGGAACTTCGTTTATGAGATACGTTTTTAGAGGCTGGTTACGCAGCAACTGGCATTTCCATGCCGGCTTGCCTCCGAATGTCTCGCAGCATCTTCTGCGGATCGTAGCGTGTGCCGTTCTTGAGGATGGCAAAGAGGATCCGCAGGAGCTTGCAGGCGATAACGACCAGCGACTGCATCTTCTTCAAGGGATTGTTTTCGCGCGTCGTGTAATATGCGTGGATTTCCTTGAATTCCGTCGTGTGGGATGTCACGGATTTGGCCGCCTGGAACAGCCAGTACCGCAGCCTCTTCCTTCCACGATGGCTGATCTTGGTTTCGCCTTGGTGTTTGCCGGAACTGCAGGCGACGAGGCCCATGCCGCTCATCTTCTGGATTTCCTTGGCCGTGTCGAAACGGGAAATGTCTCCCATTTCCGAGAGAATGCCCGAGAGGATGGTTCCTCCGATGCCTAGGATCTCCATGAGGTTTTCCGCATGGGGGAGCTCCATGCATTTGGCATGCAGCTTTCCTCCGATCTCCGCCAGCTTCTCGTCCAACATGGCAATCTGCTCGGCAAAGTGGATGACCGCTTCCCGCGAGGCGTCGACGCCATCCTGCAGACCGACGCTTTGCTCGGCATACCGGATGATTTCTTCGGCACGGCTGTAACCGCGCCCGCGCAACTTCGCCTCACGCCAGAGGTTCCGGATGCCTTCGACGCCGATGGCTTTCAGGTCGGCCGGAAACGGCACGGCCTTCAAGAGCACCATGGTGAACGCACCATCCACTTTCCCGAATGCGTCCTTATATTCGGGGAAACAGATGGCGAGCTCACGATGGAGGCGGTTCACGGCACGCGTGCGGTCTTCCATGAGCTGGTCACGGAACAGCGCATAGCGGCGGATGTCTGCATAGATGCCGTCCGGAAGATAAGGCATACCGTAGTTGCCATCCTTGACCAGATTGGCGATGAGCTTCGGGTCTTTGAGGTCATCCTTCCGCTGGCTGTTGTCTTCGAGCTCCTTCGTCTGCTTGACGGCGTAGGGATTGACCTGGACGACGCTGATGCCTTGAGACACCAGCCATGCGGCCAGGCAGAACCAATAGTGGCCGGTCGGCTCTAGGCCGACGACGATCTGCGTCTTTCCATGGCGGGCCGCGAGTTCCAGAAGCCAGGCTTTCGCAGAAGCAAATCCTTCGGCATTGTTGCGGAAGGAAAAGGCTTTGGGGCTGAGCTCGCGCCCGCGCGTGTCGATGGCGCGGAGATAGTGCATTTCGCTGCCGATGTCGCAGCCGACGACGAGCATATCGTCGCTGATGAAACTGATCTTGTCATTCTTGGCAAACTTTCCATGAGTCTCGAGATCCTTCCAAGAATGTGCGCGGAGGTTCTTGCGGATCCCCTCAGTTTTCTTGATGATCTCGTCTTGTGCGGAAATGTCTGCCGAAACGACTTGATTTTTCTTGGATGTTGCTTTAGCATTCATGGTGCGTACCTCTTTTGATTCAAATTTTACCAACTGGCAGGTCAGTAGGATTTGAATTTACATGAGGTACGTTTTTTCGTCAACTCACTGGGCTCAATTCATAGTATACAGGAAGCTTCCGCCGTATCAACGCGACGCTCTCGACGTGCGATGTCATAGGGAACATATCCACCGGCTGCACTTTTTCCGCATGATAGCCGAGCTCGTCGAGGATTTTCAAATCTCTTGCGAGGCTCGCGGGATTGCAGGAGACGTAGACGATGCGGTCGGGATGCATGTTCGCGAAGGTCTGGAGGACGACGGGCGTGCAGCCGGCGCGCGGAGGATCGACGACGACGACGTCCGCGCGGATGCCTTGGTGCGCGAGGCGCGGCAGGACGGCCGTCGCGTCGCCGACGAGGAACGTGGCATTCTTGACATTGTTGTCGCGCGCGTTTCGCTTCGCGTCCTGGATCGCGGGCTTCACGATCTCGACGCCGTAGACCTCGCGGGCTTTCTGCGCGAGGAAGAGCGTGATCGTGCCCGTGCCGCAGTAGGCGTCGATGACGGTCTCCTCGCCCGTGAGATTTGCAAATTCCAGCGCTTTGCTGTAGAGCACTTCGGCCTGCGCCGTGTTGACCTGGAAGAACGAGCGCGGGGAAATGTGGAACTGCAGGCGGCCGATGCGGTCTTTGATGGTCGGGCGGCCCCAGAGGAGTTTCGTCTCGCGACCGAGGATGACATTGTTGCGGTACGTCTGGATGTTCTGCTGGATGCTGACGACGTGCGGCAGGCGGGCGCGCAGGAGCTTGACGAGTTCGCGCTCGTGCGGGAGTTTTTCCGTCGCGGTCACGAGCACGACCATGTCGCCATCGAGGCCGACGCGGCCCATGACGTGACGCAGCACGCCCGTGTGACGGTCTTCATTGTAGACAGGGATCTTGAGCTTTTCGACAACATCGCGCACGACGTTGACGATCGCGTTGTTCCCCTGCGCTTGGATGTGGCAGTCCGTCGTGTCGATGATCTGGTGGCTGCCCTGCGCAAAGCAGCCGATGGCCGTGCGCCCTTTTTCGCGGCCGACGGGGAACTGCATCTTGTTGCGGTAGTTCCACGGCGTTGCCGCGCCGAGCGTTGGAAGGACCTCGACATCCGTCTGCTTGCCGATGCGCTTGATGGCGTCGATCACTTGCTGCCGTTTCGCGCGCAGCTGCGCCATGTAATCCAGGTGCATGAGCTGGCAGCCACCGCATTGGGCGTAGAGCGGGCACGGCGGCGTGACGCGGTCTTTGCTCGGTTTGAGAATTTCTACAACGTGACCACGGGCGTACGATTTCTTCACGTCGTCGATGACGGCGCGCACGGTCTCGCCCGGCAGCGCGTTCGGGACGAAGACCGTGAAGTCCTCATAGCGTCCGACGCCTTCGCCGCTCGTGCCGAGCGTGTGGATCAGGAGTTCATACGTTTTGCCTTTTTCGACGGGCACTTGATGTTTCATGGAGCTTCCTTTCGTAAGAGGTAATACATTTTGAAAATGCACGCGCCTCAAAGGCTTGTTGCATTTCCCAGAACCGTTTTGAAAGATTGCCGAACGTAACGATGACAGCAGCCTTCCCCTCAGGGGAATGGGACCGCTTGCGGTGGAAAGGGTCCCCTGTACGTTTGATGAATTCGTAGGACGTAACTCTTCGCGGGTGCGCGCACGAAATGTTACAAGTACCTGCGCGCACCGGCGACATCAAACAATCTACGGATGCAAAGGCCGTGCAAGCGACCCTCTCCTGGCGCTGCACTTCGTTCCGCGCCTGTCCTCTCCCTGTGGGAGAGGCTGCTGTATATGCTACGTTCAGCAACAGAACGTAACTTTTTCAAATAACTCGTCTGGCTTTTCCAGCAGCACCTCCGCCCCGTGTTCGACGAGTTCTTCCTTCGGCCGGAAGCCCCAGAGGACGCCGATAGCGAGGAAGCCGGCGTTTTTCGCGGTGTCCATGTCGACGCTCGTGTCGCCGAAGTAGGCGACTTCTTCGGGCTGCACGCCGAACTTCTCTGCAATCATCAGGACTTTCTTCGGGTCAGGCTTGCGCGGCAAGCCTTTTTGGTCGCCCATGATGCTTTGGAATGTGTCTGCGGGGAACATCGCATTCACAATGTCTTCGGCAGCCGACTGGTGCTTGTTCGTGCAGATGCCCATGGGAATGTTACGCTTCTTGAGCTCGTTCAGCATCTCCAGGATGCCATCATAGACGTGCGTCTTGTCCTGTGTGTGTTGTCCGTAGATGGCTTTGTAACGTTCGAGCGCTTCGTCGACGAACGCGGGATCGCTCGCCTGTTCTTTCGGCAGGCAGCGCTCGATGAGTTTGCGGGAGCCGTTGCCGACGAAGTATTTGTACGGCTCGACGGGATGCGTCGGGAAGCCGTAGCTCTCGAGCATCGCATTCGCGCTGTCCGCGAGGTCTTCGAGCGAATTGATCAGCGTGCCGTCGAGGTCGAAGATGGCTGCTTTGTATTTCATTTTGGTTGCCTCCTAAAAAACCTTCCCCATCATCGCGATGCGGAAGGTTTTTCTTATTGTGTGAAATGGACTTATTTCAATTTCTCGACGAGCATCTTATTCACCATCTGCGGGTTCGCCTTGCCTTTTGTCGCTTTCATGACCTGGCCGACGAGGGCGCCGATGGCTTTTTTCTTGCCGCCCTGGTATTCGGCGACGGCCTTTGGGTTCGCCGCGATGGCGGCGTCGACGGCGGATTCAATCGCGCCCGTGTCCGTAATCTGGACGAGGCCTTTGTCTTTGACGATTTTTTCCGGCGCGTCAGGGTTCGTCCACATCTCCGTGAAGACCTTCTTCGCGATCTTGCCGGAGATCGTGTCCTTCATGATGAGCTGGATCATCTCGCCGAGACGCTGCGCGTCGACGGGGGATTTCTCGATGGTGATGCCCTCTTCATTGAGCTTTTTCGAGAGGTCGCTCATCATCCAGTTTGCCGCGAGCTTCGGGTCGGCGCCCGTGGCGATCACGGCGTCGTAGTATTCAGCCATGGCGCGCGTGCTCGTGATCATGGCGGCGTCGTAGTCGCCGAGGCCGTAGTCTTTTTCATAGCGGGCGCGGCGGGCGTCGGGGAGCTCGGGGAGCTCGGCGCGGTATTTTTCAATCGTCTCGTCGCTCGTGATGATTGGCGGCAGATCTGGCTCCGGCATGTAGCGGTAGTCGTGCGCGTTTTCCTTCGAGCGCATGGAGAGCGTTATGCCGCGGTCGGCGTCGTACGTGCGCGTTTCCTGCACGATGTGGCCGCCGTCTTCGAGCACTTCCGTCTGGCGCTCAATCTCGTAGTTGATCGCGTCTTCAAGGCTCTTGAAAGAGTTGATGTTCTTCATTTCCGTGCGCGTGCCGAGCTCCGTCGTGCCCTCGGGGCGAATCGAAACGTTGACGTCGGCGCGCAGGTTGCCTTCTTCCATGCGACAGTTCGAGACGTCGATGTACTCCATAATCGCCTTGATTTTTTCCATGTAGACGCGCGCTTCCTCGGCCGTGTGCATGTCCGGCTCGGAGACGATCTCGAGGAGCGGCACGCCCGTGCGATTGTAGTCGACGTCGCTCGAAATGGAGTCCTTGATCGTCGTGCCGGAGTGCACGAGCTTGCCCGCGTCCTCCTCCATATGGATGCGCGTGAGGCGCACGCGATGCTTGCCCGTGCTCGTGTCGATGTCGACGTACCCGTGCTCGCAGATGGGGAGGTCATATTGGCTCGTCTGCCAGTTTTTCGGCAGGTCGGGATAATAGTAGTTTTTGCGGTCGAATTTGCTATACTTGTTGATCTCGCAGTTCGTCGCGAGACCGGCCTTGATGGCAAACTCGACGACGCGCTTGTTGATCGTCGGCAGCACGCCTGGGAGGCCGAGGCAGACCGGGCAGACGTGCGTGTTTTGCTCCGCGCCAAAGCCCGTGGCGCAGCCGCAGAAAATCTTCGTCTTCGTTTTCAGTTCACAATGGATTTCGAGACCGATAACGGCTTCATAGTTCATGCTTTTTCCCCTCCAATCGTTGGCAGTTCGCCGTGATAGCTCTGCGACTGCTCATACGTGTAGGCCGCGCGCAGGATCGTCTCTTCATCGAGCGCCTTGCCGATGATCTGGAGGCCGATCGGCATGCCTTTCGAGCTCTTGCCGCATGGGAGGGAGATGCCCGGGAGGCCCGCGAGGTTGAGAGGCACCGTGCAGATATCTTGCAGATACATCTGCAGCGGGTCGGCGATCATCGATCCGATCTCGTACGCCGGCGTCGGCGCCGTCGGGCACATGATGACATCGACGGATTTGAACGCTTCCGTGTAGTCCTGTTGGATGAGCGTGCGGACTTTCAGCGCCTTAAGGTAGTACGCGTCGTAGTAGCCGGCCGACAGCGCGTAGTTACCGATCATGATGCGGCGCTTGACCTCTTCGCCAAAGCATTCCGTGCGCGTCTTCGTCATCATGTCGACGAGGTCCACGCCATCGACGCGCGCGCCGTAGCTGACGCCGTCGTAGCGCTGCAGGTTCGTGGCCGCCTCGGCCGGGGCGATGAGGTAATACGTCGAAATGGCGTACTTCGTGTGCGGCAAAGAAATCTCGACAATCTCCGCACCGAGCTTGCGATAGACTTCAATCGCGTCCTTGACGGCCTTCTCGACCTCGGGGTCCATGCCCTCCGTGAAATATTCTTTCGGCAGGCCGATCTTGAGACCCTTCACTTCTTCGCGGAGCGCCTGCGTGAAATCAGGCACGGCGGCCGGCGAAGACGTCGAATCCATCTCGTCGAGGCCGGAAATCACATTCAGCACGTGCGCCGCATCCGTGACGTCACGCGTCAAAGGACCGACCTGGTCGAGCGACGACGCGTAGGCCACGATGCCGTAGCGCGAGACGCGGCCATACGTCGGCTTCAGGCCGACGACGCCGCAGAACGACGCGGGCTGGCGGATGGACCCGCCCGTATCCGTGCCGAGCGCCCAGATGGCAGAGCCCGAGGCCACGGCCGCCGCGCTGCCGCCCGACGAGCCGCCCGGGACGCAGCCGAGATTCCACGGATTGTGCGTCACGTGATACGCGGAGTTCTCCGTCGAGCCACCCATGGCGAACTCGTCAAGATTCGTCTTGCCGAGCAACACGGGGTTCTCGGCTTTGACCTTCGTCATGACCGTCGCATCGTACGGCGGCACGAAATTGTCGAGAATTTTCGACGCGCACGTCGTCTTGACGCCCTTCGTACAGATATTATCCTTGATCGCGCCCGGGATGCCGGCGAGGAAGCCAAGCGCCTCGCCCGCCGCACGCTTCTCATCGACGGCTTTCGCCTGCGCGAGCGCCGCATCTTTCGTCAACGTCAGGTATGCGCCGACCTGCGGCTCGACCGCATCGATGCGCGCGAACACATCGTTCGTCAGTTCGACGGAAGAAATTGCTTTTTTCGCGAGCATGTCGTGGAGGACATGCGCCGGTTTTTCATAAAGACTCATGTAGTTTCCTCCCCTGCTCAGTCTTCGAGCACCTTCGGCACTTTGAAATAGCCGTTGTCTTTGAGCGGCGCGTTCGACAGCGCGGCCTCACGGTCAAGCGACGGCTTCACTTCGTCTTCACGGAACACGTTCGACATCGGCAGCGCGTACGTCGTCGGCTTCACCGCGTCCGTATCGACTTCTGCGAGGTTGTCCATATACGTGAGGATCGCGTCCATCTGCTCGATGTACGTGTCCTGCTTGTCCTCGGGGATAGACAGGCGCGACAGCACCGCCACGTTCTCGAGGTCTTTTTTCGTGACCTTCATATCTTTCACCATCCAATGCAATTCATTCGGACATACGAAGATATTATACCGCCTCGGGAAAACAGCGTCAACGCAAAAAGCCGCGGCCTCCGCCACCGCAATGAGCGTGCGATGGCAAAAGCCGCAGCATTTTGTCCCGAGTATTCAATTGAAGCGCGTGCGCACGACGGAATAGATGTCTTCCAAAAGCCGCAAGCCACCCGCGTAGCCGGCGTAAAAACCGTTGATGACGAGGCGCTCGTTGACGGGCCATGAGACGTTGAGGAAATGCGCGTCGAGTTCCTGCGCGAGCTCCTTTTCCCAATAGCTGCCGAGGATGAGCGGATAGCCGTGGTAGTCCGTGCGGCGGATGTCCTCGTGGATCTCATAGCCGTCGACGGTGAACGCGACGTCGGCCTCGATGTGATAGTTGAGGTCTTTGAAATAGCCGCGGATCGCCTCCCGATACTCCTGCGGCGTATCGTCCACGATGTACTGCCGCGCTGGCAAGCGTCCGAGGTCATTGACGAGGAACTTCGTGATAGCGAGCGCGTACTGCGCGTCCGCGACGACGGAGAAGCGCCGTGACATCGCGCGCGTCTCGAGGAAAATGTCGGCGAAGCGCTCGATGTACGCATAGTATTCCGACTCGCGCTCCGCGATGTAGCGTTCGACGGGCGCCGGGTCGAGCTTTGCGAACGCAGCGACAGCACGCAAGAATTTGCTCGTCTCGAACGCGCCGATCGGCAGCGTCGGCCAATGCAGGAACGGCGTGCCGAACTTCTCCTCCATGCGCCGGACGTTCTCGAGCCCGACCCATGGAGAAATGAGCAGATTGAAACCCGCACGCGGGATTGCTTCGATGTTCTTGATGCCGCGATGGATGCCGAAGATGACGTTCGGCGTGAGGCCGATGGCGCGCAGCAGCCGCTCGAGCGCGCGGTAGTTGCCCGCCCAGAACTCGTCCTGATACGGCACGTCCGCCCAGACATTCACGAGATGCGGATCTTTTTCGTCCTCCGCGACCGGCGCGAGGTACTGGTCGATGATGGCGTCGACCACCCACTCGTGGCCGCGGTAGTTGTTGCCCTTGAAGCCCGGCGTTGAGGCGAAGAGTACGGGCTTTTCTGCGTCCTGGAACTCGTCGACGACTTCCTCGACGGTGTCGCCGACGATTTCCGCCGTGCAGCCTGTCAAGACGACGAAGAGGTCGGCGTCGATGATCTTCAGCGCGTTCGCGATCGTCGAGCGCAACTTTTTTTCGCCACCGAACACGACGTCGCGCTCATTGATGCTCGTGCAGGGAAAAATGTTCGGCGAGTAGTGACCGCTGTTCCCTGCCGAATTGGAAAGCTTCTGCGCGCAGCCCGGGCCGGAATGCAGGATGGGGATTGCGCCCTCGATGGCCTGCACCGTCGACATCGCGCTCATTGCGCACTTGTATCGTTGCTTGTCGAGAATTTTTGCCATAGCTCGTCACGCCTCCCCTGCTGTTTTCGCGTCTGCGCCCGCCGGATGCTCGAGGAACGCGTCGACGTTCTGATCGTACCACCATTTCGTGTACGGCAGCCGCACATGCGCCGCGAGGTTTTTTTCAAAGCTGCGGTTGCGGATCGCGTTCAGCACCTCGTAGGCGAAATCGAGCGTGCCCTTGTAGCCGAAAATCATGTACTCGTCCGCGACGAACAGCGCCGGGAAGCCCTGCTTGATGGCCCAGACCGTCGAGCCCGGATGACGCGAGAGATAGAGGTCCGGCTGCTCGCGGTTCAGGATGTTCAGCACTTCGAAATTCTGCTGGTCCGCGACGCTCGCCTTGAAATTCTGCCCGTGCTTCAGGAGGTAGTCCATGGACGGCGGCACTTTGCCGTTGTCGTATTGTTTGTCGTAATGCCACGCCGCGCCCCAGGCGACTTCCATGCCGAGCTCCTGCAGCACGCGCGAGACCTCGAACGTGTAGCCAGGGCCCATGCCGATGACGCAGCGCAGGCCGCGCAGTTCCTTCTTGACCTCCTCGATTTTCGGCAGGTAAATTGCGCGCTCGCGCGCGATGTAGGCCTCGACCTTTTCCTCCTCGCCGATGGCCTTGCCGATGGCGCGCAGCCACGTCTCGAAGCCCGTGACGCCCAAAGGATTGATGCTCCTCACGTACGGCACGCCGTACTCCTGCTCGAGCGCCGTGCCGAGGTAGTTGCCAAGCGTGCCGCAGATGCAGACGGTCGCGCGCGCTTCCGACATGTGGCGTAGCTCGTCGACCGTCGCATTCGCGTAGAGGAACACCGGCTTCACGCCGAACTCCGCGAAAATCTTGATGATCTCCGGGCGCGCCGACTCGTAGAAGTTCTTGAAATTGATCGTGTTGCGCTTTTCTTTCGGCGGCTCGACAATGGACGTCAGCACGGCGTGGTCGGAGATGTCAAAGCCCGTCGCCCAGATGCGCGACTTGAAGCCCTCGCAGTGCACGGGCGCGATCGGCACGGGGATCTCCTCCCGGAGGTCGTCGACGATGCTGTCGATGTCCTCGCCGATGACGCCGGCCGCGCACGAGCTCGCGACGAAGATCGCCTGCGGATGATAGCGCCGGTACGTCGTGCGCACGATGTCGGCGAGCTTTTCGCCCGCGCCGAAAATCGTGTCGTTCTCGTCCATGTCCGTGCCGATGTAGACCGTGTGGTTCTCGATGCCGCGCTTTTTCGCGACCTGCTTCGTCACGCGGAAGCTCTGCGTGCCCGTCGTCGAGCAGCCCGCGGGGCCGTGATGCACGACAGCGACGTCGCGGATGCCCGAGAGCTGCGACAGCGCGCAGGCCGACAGGCACGTGCTCGACTGCGAGAAGCAGCGCGAGCAGCCGCGCAGCGTCCCGCATTCGCTGCGGCGCGCGAGGTCTTTGAGGTCGCCGGCATAGCCCGTGATCGAGCCGAGGCGGCTCTCGCGCGTGCCGATATCAGATAAATCCAATTGGATGGCCATAGGAAAACCTCCTTCGGGAAATACAGACGAATCCGCCCGGATGACGAGTTCATCCGCGTTTCCTCACGCATTGACAGCACGCGGCAGTTCTTCCTCCGCTTCCTCGCTGTCAGCGAACAGGTTTGTGGAGAGGTAGCGCAGCCCCGTATCCGCCAGCACGACGACAATGCGCTTGCCCCGGTTCTCCGGGCGGCGGGCCAGCAACGTGGCGGCATGAATGGCCGCACCGGAAGACGTGCCGATCAGGATGCCATCGCTCTTGGCTACGGCTCTGGCGGTAGCAATCGCATCTTCGCCTTCGACGGAGAGCACCTCATCGTAAATCTGCCGATCCAGCGTCGACGGCACGCGGGCGGCGTCGACGCCCTCGAAGGCATGCACGCCCGTGATTTCCGCCTCTGGCGCCGGGTTTTCCGGAGTCGGAATCGAATCCGGCCCCGGCTGCACGGCCACCACCTGCAGTGCGGGATTCTGCGCTTTCAGATACGCACCCGTACCAGAGATCGTGCCGCCCGTGCCGACGGCCGCCACCAGAATATCGACCTTGCCCTCGGTATCCTGCCAGATTTCCGGGCCAGTCGTGCGCCGATGCACGTCCGGATTGGCCGGGTTGCTCACCTGATCCACGAAGAAATAACCACGCTTGTTGGCGTAACGTGCGTGCAGCGCGTGGCAGGCCGCCACAAAATCGCCCTGCGTCGCCTCGAGGATACGGGCAAGTTCCGGATCGTCGCCGAGCTTGATGGTCTCTCCGCCGAACGCATGGATCACCTGGAAGCGCTCCTCGCTGACCTGGTCCTGAATATAGACGCGGAACTTATAGCCTTTGGCCGCTGCGATGGCCGCCAGGCCGATGCCGGTGTTGCCGCTCGTCGTCTCGACGATGGTATCGCCCTTGTGCAGCAGGCCGCGACGCTCCGCGTCCTCGATCATGGCGTTGGCGATGCGGTCTTTGACGCTCTGGTTCGGGTTGAAATATTCGAGCTTCACGACCACTTCCGCTGACAACTGCTGCTCCTGCTCATAATTTGTGAGCTCCAACAGCGGCGTATGGCCGATGAGTTCCGTAATCGAATGATGAATTGCCATGGGAAACGCTCCCTTCATTTCCATAAATGTGTCCTTTGACTGATTTGCAACGACCTTTATGATGTCTGATTCTGCCCGCGGAACGGCGTCGAACGCAGCCGCCTCTGCCGCCGTTCATAGGCGAGCACGTTCTCTGCGGCCTCGGCGATTGTCATCGTGTCTTCCGTCTCGAGCGGCGTGATGCCGCTCGCCGCGAGATGCGCGGCCGCCACGCGGCCGATGGCCTCCGCCAGCACGTACTGGCAGTCGCCGAGCGCCGCGACGACGGCCTGCATGGCGTCTGCTTCGTGATGGCCGTGCTGACAGGGCGGCGACACCGTGCGCCGCTCGACCTCCGTGAACGATGCGCCATCTGCCGTCGTTTCCAAAATGGAAAACACGTCGGCGTGGCCGAAATGGCGGTCGATCGTGACGCCGTCGCTCGAAGCTGCCGCGATGCGGATCGCGGCCTTCGTTTTTCCCTCCATCCGCACACTTCCCTTCGAACAAGCTAATTCAAATGCGATAGTCATCCTCCAGGTTGTCCATGAGGCCGTACTCGAGCAAGATTTCTTCCAGCCGTTCCTGCGTCATGGGCGTCGGGATGACGAATTTTTGGTTCTCTTCGATTTCCTTCGCGAGCGCGCGGTATTCGTCCGCCTGATGCGACTCGGGGCTATACTCGATGACCGTTTTGCGACGGATCTCCGCGTGCTGCACGATGTTGTCGCGCGGCACGAAATGGATGAGCTGCGTCCCGAGCTCGCTCGCAAACGCGCGCAAGAGCTCGATCTCGCGGTCGACGTTGCGACTGTTGCAGATGATGTCCCCGAGCCGCACGCCGCCTTTCTTCGCGTAGCGCTGAATGCCTTTCGAGATGTTGTTTGCCGCGTAGAGGGACATCATCTCGCCACTCGCGACGATGTAGATTTCCTTCGCCTTGCCTTCGCGGATCGGCATCGCGAAGCCGCCGCAGACGACATCGCCGAGCACGTCGTAAAAGACGTAGTCGAGGTCGTCCGTGTACGCGCCGAGGCGCTCGAGGAGGCCGATGGACGTGATGATGCCGCGCCCGGCGCAGCCGACGCCCGGCTCTGGGCCGCCGGACTCCACGCAGCGCGTGCCCTTGTAGCCCGTCTTCATGATGCGCGAAAGGTCGATGTCCTCGCCCTCCTCGCGCAGCGTGTCGAGCACCGTGCGCTGGGCGAGGCCGCCGAGCAGCAGGCGTGTCGAGTCCGCCTTCGGATCGCAGCCGACGACCATGACGTGCTTGCCGAGCTCCGCGAGGCCGGCCGTGAGGTTCTGCGTCGTCGTCGACTTGCCGATGCCGCCTTTCCCATAAATTGCAATCTGACGCAATGTGTTCTTTGCCACAAGAATCCCTCTTTCTTTTCTACAAATCAATGATGCGATGCACGCGTCTTCAGCCGTGCGAGAACGTCTCGCGGACGCGGAGCTTGTCCTGCCAGACCTGCCGCCCGCACTCCGTGCGGCCCGGTACGCCGACGGCGTCGGCGCGGCAGCGCTGGCAGTGACGGAACACGTCGATGTACTTCGACGCCTCCGCCCGCGCGCGCTCGATCTCCGCGCACGTCGGGATGGCGCACCACGCGAGCTCCGCCTGCGGGATGAGCGGGATGATGTTGTACATCGTCGCGCCCACCGCGGCGACCGCCTTCGCGACCTCCTTGATGTGGAAGCGGTTGATCTCGAGGATGAGCACGGTATTGACCTTCACCACGACGCCGGCCGCCGCCATCTTGCGGATGCCCGCGAGCTGGTTGCGGATCAAGATCTCTGCCGCCTCCTCGCCCTCGTAATGCTTGCCATGATAGCGGATGCCGCGGTTGATGCGCGCCTCGATGGCCGGGTCGACGGCATTCACCGTGACGGTCAGCGTGTCAAGCCCGATGTCGATGAGCGCGTCCGCTTTTTCCGGCAGCAGCAGCCCGTTCGTGCTCATGCACTTCAAAAGGTCGGGGAAACGGTCGCCGATGGCGCGGAACGTCTCGATCGCGCGATCCGTCGCGAGCGTGTCTCCAGGCCCCGCGATGCCGACGACGCTGAGCTCCGGGCAGAAACGCCGCGCCTTCTCGACGTAATTGACGGCCTCCTCCGGCTCGATCACGCAGCGCGCGACGCCCGGCCGCACATCGACATCATTGATTGCGCGGTCGCAGAAGCGGCACGCGATGTTGCAGCCCGGGCAGACCGGCAGATGAATGCGGCCGCGGTTCTGCCGCGCGCCGAAGCACGGATGAAGTTCCCGCACGCGTTCGATGTCCATAAAGCTTCCTTCTTTCCTCCAGCACCTCCGTCGTTTGCAGCCGACAAAAAAGCCTGCCACAGTCTTCTCCCGCTTTACGCGAAAAAACTGTGGCAGGCTTCTGTGTTTCAGATGACCTGCAAACGATGGTATGAACTTGTCTCAAATGCCTTCGCCGTTCAGCCCCGTGAAGCGTTCCTTCACCGTGCGCTCCATCTGCACGACGTCGCCGTCCTTGACCACGAGCACCAGCTGCCCGTAATCGAGCTTGCGGAACGACGCGCGGATGCGCTCGGCGAGTTCCGGGAATGCCTGCTCGGAAATGCGGCAGGCGATACGTGCCAGCTGCCCCTCCTTCACGCGGATCTTTTCTCTGCGCTCGACTTGGATCAGGCGGCGATCTTGGGCGACCAGAACAATCTGGCCATAACGCGTCTCCTTCAACAACAGAAGAATCCCGTCCATGACGGACGCGGGGATCTCCCCCGGCGCCAGTTTCATGCCTGTCTGCATCAGCTTGCGCCTCCGTTTCTCAAAACATATTTCATAAATATGTTTGATTTGAATCATACCACTTCGTTTATGGTTTGTCAATATGTTTTGTAAAATTTATCACAGTCCTGACCGACCAGTCGTATACGCGGGAAGCTCGCTGACGGAAAAAGCTAGTCACGCCCGCGCTTTTGCGATAGAATAAGAAACGAATTTTAAAAAAGCGAAGGAGGAGCATCATGCTCAAATGTGAACACTGCGAAACCATCATGGACGAAAAGGACGCGCTGCGCCACAAGACGGAGGACGGCCGCGAGGAAATCATCTGCAAGCCGTGTTTCAAGAAAATCACCGGCGTCGACTACGACACGTTCGCGTTCCGCCGCGAGAACGCGAAGCAGACGATCTTCGCCGTCGTCTTCTGCCTCGCCGCGACGATTTACGCGTTCATCGAAAAAGGCCCGCTCTGGGGCGGGCTCGGCATCGTGCTGACGGTCGCCATCTATCTCTTCGCGAGCAAGGCGCGCTAAATTTTGGCAACGCAAAAAAAGTTCACGATCAACGACGGCCTGCGCGGCTGGCTCTTGCAGCAGCGACGCAAGACCGTGACGCTCGACGCGATGCAGGCGGCGTTCCCGCGCATGGCGTACGCCGCGTTCCGCGCGGCGGTCGCGGCGCTCGAAACAGACGGCGTGCTCGTCCCCGTCAAGGCGAGCGGCACGGATGCCGGCGGCCTCGCGCGGAAATATACGATCCATCCCGGCCCTCTGATCGCCGCGACGGCGGCGCGCATCCAGCACGAGGCGATTGCTCTTGGCATCACGGGCGCGCTCGACCTCTCATGGTATCTCGCGCATCCCTATGACGCATGGCAGCAAGACCGCGCAGCCATCGAATCGCTGAGCCGCTGGTGCAAGCGCCTGCCCTGCCCGCCATCCGCGCTACCAAAGACGTCGCTCCAACAACGTTCGTATGACATCTTCGGCGATGAAAAATATTTGCTCGCGCATGGCGAGCTGCTCCCTCGGCTGAACCTTTCCCGCGACGCGCTCGCCATCGCGCCCGAGGCCGACCCGCTCATGATGGCGTTTCATCCGCTCGCGGGTTCTGTGCATCATCATCTCATCGTCGAGAACAAGGCGCCGTGGATGGCGCTCGCGTCGCACCTCGCGGAAACCGGCTTCACGAGCCTCGTGCTCGGCTACGGCTGGAAGATTTCTGCAAGTATCGACGCATTGCCGATGCAGTCGGGGTATCCGTGTGACACACACGTCGCATGGTATTTCGGCGACTTCGATTGGGAAGGCCTGCGCATCTGGCACGAGCTCCGCGCGCACGCCGCCGTCGACGTCCGCCTCGCGGCGCCGTTTTACGCTGCGTTCCTCGCGCATCCCGCATCGACGGGCAAAGACGCGCAAGCACCGGCGCCCGAGGCGCTCGACGCCTTCCTCGCCGCGATGCCGGACGCGACGCGCGAACGATTCCGTGAAACGCTGATGACCAGCCATTATTACCCGCAGGAAGCGCTCACCGCAAGCGAGCTGCTCGCCTGCTGCAAGGAGACGCTCAGCGATGGCACTTGAAAATTTTTCGGAGCGCATGAGCCGCATCCTGCTCTTCGCGCCGCTCTACCGCCTGCGCGGACGCAAGCTCCGCCGGAAAGACGGCACGGAGACGACGGCGATGGAGCTCGGGCTCATGACGCTCCTGTTCTTTTTCGACCGCATGCTCGATGGCCGCAAGGACACGGGCATCCGCGAGCTCGCGGGCTTTTTGCAGAGCGAGACGAACAGCCGGTTGTCGGACAGCTTTGCCGATTACGAGAAGCTCGCGCGCGACATCGTACAGGTGTTCCGCCCGACGACCGGCCGCCGCAACGCCGAGCCGTTCCTCGACTGGTCGTCGAAGCAGGAGCGCACGGCAGAGTTTTCGTATCTCAAAGCCGACAAGGCCGACGTCTCGTCGAATGCGCAGTACTACGTGCTCGACGAGCAAGGCCTCGAGCTCGTGTTCGCGACGAAGGAATACTTCAACGAATACCAGCTGTCGATCAACCAGCTCATCCTGCGCAAGCAGCTCGAAAAAGGCCAGTTCACGCTCGCGCTGCGCCAAGTCGAGGAAATGCGCCTCGACGTCGAGACGCTGCACAGCCGCATCGTGCGCATCCGCCGCGAAATCCATCGCAGCATCGTCTCAGAAGAAACGCTGAAGCACTATCAAAAGGTCGTCCGCGACCTCAACGAGCGGCTGAAGAGCGAGGAAAACCAGTTCAAAGAGCTCAAGACGTTCATCGTTACGACGAAACGGCGCATCCACGACAACATCGACCAAGACCCTGTCCGCGACGCCTACGACAGCATCATGACGGTCGAGCAACGCCTCGACACCGTGCACGGCAAGCACCGGCGGCTCTTGGAACTCGGCATCGAGCTCGGCACGTCCGCACTTGCGGCCGCCGAAGAAGCGCTGTATTTCTCCGGCATCGACGCCTTCAACTTCGACAGCGACGTGGCAAACCGCTTCTTCGCGACACCGCTGCCGCTCGACGCCGCCCGCCAGCTCATCGAGCCGTTCCTGCCCGTCGCGCACGCCGCCGTCTGGTCGCCGCTCGACATCTTTGCGCCGCAGCGGCTCGAGCGCTTCGAACGCGAAGGCCGCGAGGAAGCGTTCCCGGACGAAGCACTCGCCGAGGGCGATAATGCCGAGGCGCGGACGAACCTGCGCCGCCATTACGGCCGCATCGTCGACGACCTGCTCGCGTTCCTCGGCGACGGAACAACGACAACGCTCGAAGCATTCCTTTCCTACGAGGACGAACACTGTCCCGATGCGCTCGAAGAGAAGCAGTTCTATATTTTCTGGATGATTCTCCATCGCCGGCAATGCGTGCGGTTCGATGAAGACCATCTCAGCGAAGACTCCCCGTATCGCGACATCGCGCACGCGCATCCCGAGCTCGCCGCGCTCGCCATCGACTTTGCCCCCGGCGTGCTCGAACGCCCGGGCTTTACCATCAGCAACATGACCATCGAGGTGACAAGAACCCATGGATTATCCTGAAAAAACCGTCCTGGCTGCCTTCGAGCTCTACAGCCAGCTCGCCGCTAATGGAAGCGTGATGAAGGAAGGCTTCGCCCATCTCTACAGCGACGAAGACGTCCGAAGCCTGGCGCAGTTGTTCGCCGACCACGTGAACTGCACGATCATCGACGACGCGGACGCCATTTACCTCATCCCGCTCGCCACGATGTCGCCGTTCCACATGACGAACGAGCAGATCAAGAAAGATTTCCTGCGCGCCGGCGCGACGAACCTCGACATGTATCTCATGTACCTCGCGATCATCGTCTTCGTCGGCTGCTTTTACGACAGCTACACGAGTTTCGAGCCGCATGATTTCGTCACGCTCGAAAGCTGGCTCGACAAGATGAACGAGCGCATCGATGCGCTCGCCGCGCGCAGCGAGACGGACTTGCGGCAGGCCGAGACCGACCTCAGCGTCAACTGGGTCGCGCTCATCCGCAAGTGGACGGACCTCGACAGCATCAAGGAAACGGCGAAGCGCCAAGACCGCACGACGAGCCGCATGGCCTTCCTGCTGGCGACGAAGCGCTTCCTTGAAGCGCAAGGCCTCCTGCACGACAACGGCGCAGACGAGTACAGTTTGACGGAAAAGGCGAAGACCATCTTCACGAGCTATTACCTCGAAGAGCGCTACAACCGCAGCATCACGGATTTTCTCTACTCGCTCGACCATCCGGCAGCGGCCGCAAAGGAGGAATGACCCATGCCATCCATCAGCCGCATCCGCTTCACGAACGTCGTCTACGACGGCGGCAAGAAGCGCTACATCGACACGACGTTCCGTTTCGACGGCTACAACGGCATCCTGCTGCTCGAAAACGGCGCGGGAAAGACCGTCTTCGTGCAGACGCTCATCCAGGCCGTCCTGCCCAGGAAGACCGTCGCGCAGCGCAAAATCCAGGAAACGCTGCTGCTCAGCAACTCCATCGCGCACATCGCCGTCGAATGGATCCTCGAGAACGACCCGCGCCGCTACGCGCTGACGGCCGTCTCGCTGTTCCTGAACAGCAAGGACCAGCTCGCTTCACAGGAATTTGCCTACGAATACGGGCCGGACGACCGCTATAGCATCGAGCGCCTGCCGTTCGTCCGCCAGGACGACGGCAAGACGCGCCCGGCGACGAAAGAGGAACTGGCGACACTCTTCCGCAGCATCGCCGACAACCACATGACGGCGAAATTCTTTTCCGAAAACGACACGATCCAGTCGTATGGCGCCTACATCGAAAAACAGTTCCGCATCATCCCGGCCGAATGGAACAAGATTGCCGCCATCAACGAGACGGAAGGCGGCGTCGAGGCGTTCTTCGAAAACTGCCGCACGAACGAGACGCTCGTCGACCGCCTGCTGATCCCGACGGTCGAAGAAGGCATCGCGGACGAAAACGGCACGGCGGGCGAAGGCGGTAACGGCTTCGCCGAGCTCTTCGAAAAGCAGCGCGACCATTTCCGCCAGCAGCGCGTGCTGCAAAAGCGCATCGAAGAAATGCGCGGCGTCGTCGACCGGATGGAAGCGTACACCGCCGTGCAGAAGACGACGTACGACCTCGAGACCGAGCTCGGCGCCGTGAACGGCAAGCTCAAGACGCTGTATCAAAAAATGACGGACGTGCTCGCCTCACGCCGTCAGACGGCGCGCGAGCTCGCGCAGCAGGAAATGGACGTGGAGGCAAAGCAGCGCGATGTCCGCCAATCGCTCGAAGCCTGCGACGTCGCCGACGCCGAGGCGGCGGCAGCCACGCGCGAGCGTGCGTATGAAACAGCAGAGGCCGCCGCCACGGAAACGAAAACGCGCCTCCGCACGCGCGATACGCTGCTGCAGAGCCTCGTCTGCGCGCGCCTGCGCCAGGATGCCGCAGAAGCGAAACAAGCCGGCGCCTCCGCGGCTGCCGCGCTCGCCGCACTCGATGAAGACGCGACGACGCAAGCGCTCCGCACGCAGCTCGCGGAAAACAGCGCCGCGCTCCATTACCTTTTCGCGCAGGAAGAAGCAGACTGCGCGGCGCTGCGCACGCATCTCCTCAGCCAGGAGCAGTATCTCCGGGAGGCGCAAGCGGACGAAGGCCGGAACGGCGACGCCCTCCGTCAGGAGCTCCGCCGCCTCACGCGCGAGCTCGGCAAGACGGAAGCGGCTATCCAGAGCGTCATCGCGCGCATGGAAGCGATCGAGAGTGAGATTTTCGACGACCGCCTGCAGGCCGACGCCAAGGCACAGCGCGATATTTGGCAGCGCGATCTCGCGCACGTCAAGACTGCCCTTGCGGATGACGAGAAAAACCTCGCGTTCTACGACGAGCAGAAGCGGACGCTCCAACGAAAGCTCCCCGAAGACCGTGACCGCCTCGCACGCCTCCGGAACGACATCGCAGAGATGAACGTGCAACTCAGCGCCATCGACGCCGCGGCGGGCGGCCTGCTCGAACGTCTCCGACTCATCCCCGCCTGCGCGAACATGGCGCAGACGACGCTCGAGCTCTACCAGCGCTCGACGTTCTTCACGGACCAGCTCGGCGACACCTTCATCCGCGAGGACGAAAAGCGGCGGCATCTCGCGCTGCGCTGTCGCCAAGCGCACCGTTTCGTCGACCAGTACGCAGACGCGGCGTCGTTCACGGCCGATCCAGCCCTCGAAGCGCTGCTCGATGCCTGGCAGAACGATTTCCCGACGCTCGAGAGCGGCGCTAACGCCTATCGCGCGGCCGTCCGCAGCGGCCGCGACGCCGACGAGCTCCGTCGCCGCTTCCCGTTCTGGGCCGCTTCCGTCGTCACGGCAGAAGCGTCCGCCGACGAACTCCTGCGCCGCCTCGCCACGAAAGCCGATGAGCTGACCGCGCCCGTCTTCGTCCTCACGAGCGGCGAACTGCGCGCGCTCCTCACGGAAGGCGACGTTCCTTTCCGCGCCCGCTCCATCACGCCGTCGTACTGGTCGCACCTCCTGGACGACGATTTCCACGCGTGGCTCGATGGATTACGCGCCGAAGCCGCGCGCCGCGATGATGAGCTCGAGCAACAAAGCGCCACGTGCGAGAACCTGAAGCAGCTGCGCGCCGCGCTCGTCGCGTTTTACGAAAAACACGCGTTTTCCGAATACCAGGAGCTCCAGACGAGCCGTGACGAAGCGCAGGCGAAGGCCGAACGCCTCGCGCGCGCCGTCCGCGACAGCGAAGCGACGATCGAGGAGTGCCAGCAAAGCATCGGCAACTACCAGAAACTCCGCTATGACCACAAAGCGCAGCAGGATGCGCTCGAACACCGCCTCGCCGAGCTCGACGCCTACGAACAGCTGCAAGGCGAGCACCGCCAGCATCTCAAAGCGCAGGAAGCGTTGCGCCGTGACGAGCAGGCAACGCAGGCACGCCTCGATGCCTCTGCGAAGCAGGCGGCGCACCTCGCCAGCGAGCTCCAGAACGTCCTGACATCCCTCGGCGCGCAGGAAAGCCGCGCCGCCGCCATCCGCCAGCGTCTCTACTACGATGACGTCCAGGAGGCCGCGCCGCAAAAGACGGACAAGCGATACAGCGTTCTCGCTGACGAACGACGCCGGCTCCTCGGCCGCATCGACGGCATCCAGGCAAACCGCGGCCGTCTCGAAGAACAGCTCGCACAAGCCGAGCGCGATCAGAAACGCCTCGCGAATGACCTCCAACGCACAAAAAGCGAAGCGGCCGGAAACGGCCTCGCACTCGACGAAACACTCGCCTACCCGCTCGACGGCGCCGAGCAGGAACAGCGCCTGCGCAGCGAGCGCCCTGCCCTGCTCCAAGAAACAAAAACGCGCACGGCCGCCTGCGCCAAGGCGCAGCGCGCCTATGACAAGGCAACCGGCACGCTCGAAACCGTCCGCAAGCGTTACGTCGCGCAATACGGCGAGCCCATCCGCACGGTAGACGGCGACCTCGCCGAGGCCCGCGCCGAGTTCGAACAGCAGCAGCGCGCCCTCGCGTCCTCGCTCGCGGCCTGCCGCACGGCGAACGCCGAAAACGCCGCGCACGTAGAACGCCTCGAAGGTGTCTTGAACCGCCTCGACAAGGAAAACGTCACGCTGCAATTCACGATTGACCGCGTGCGCGCCATCCTGTTGCCCGAGGACTGGCAGACGGACGACAGCGCCGTGCTCGCTGCCGCCGCGCCGCCGCTCCTCACGGAGAGCCGCGCCATCTACGACCGTTGCGCTGTCCAGCGCGAAAAAAACCGCGCGGCCAAGCAAACGTTCATCGCCTACTGCGAGCAGCACATCCGCGAAGAGCGTCGCCGCCGTCACATCGTCGACGGCATCCGGAGCAAGGACGCGTACGAGGACTACGTCGAATGGCGCGCCGTCATCCTGCAGACGATCCAGCAGAGCATCGCGCTCGCCGAGACGGAGAAGCAGGAACATTTCTCCCACATCGAGCACATGGTCGAGCACATGACGCTCTATTTGCAGGAAATCGGGCGCGGCCTCAAGGAGATCGCCGCAAAGACGCGCATCCGCACGGAGGCCGGCACGAAGGACATTTACACGATCCATTTCACGGAAAAGAAAGATTCTGAGATGCGCACGGCCATCCGCGCCTACCTCGGCTCGCTGACGGAACGCCTCGACACCGACGCGTTCGTGGGCGAAGACGGCCGCGAGGACAGCCGTAAGGTCAAGGAGGAACTCCAGAAACAGCTGCGCACGCAGCAGATCCTCGCCGCGACGCTCGGCGGCCACGCCATCAAGGTGAAATGCCGCAAGGCCACAAGCGCCGGCACATTCTCCGAACGCCCGTACGACTGGGAGGAATCGAACAAGTGGTCGGGCGGCGAGATCTGGAGCAAGAACATGGCGCTGTTCCTCGGCTGCCTGAACTACCTCTCGGAAAAGCGCACGCGCCGCACGCGCACGCACTTCGCCAGCCGCGTCGTCGTCGCCGACAACCCGTTCGGCAAGGCCTCAAGCGACCACGTCCTCGATCCCGTCTTCTTCATCGCCGAGCAGCTCGGCTTCCAGATCCTCGCGCTGACGGCGCACGAGGACGGCAGCTTCGTGCGGAAATACTTCCCCGTCGTCTACTCCTGCCGCTTCGCCGACATCGCCGGCGGCAAAGGAAAAGTCCTGCATCCCGACATGCAGATTCAGACGGCGTTCTTTGAAGAGCACAATCCCGAAGCCCTCGAACGTCTCGAATCGTTTGAAGAAACAGGATTGTTCGGAGACTGAAAAAGAGCATGACGCGATACGCTTTCACGCGTACCGCGTCATGCTCTTTTTATAAGCTCTGGATGAACGCCAGCGACCGCAGCGGATGGCCGAGCAGTCGTTGCAAGTACCCGAGCACCATCGCTTCTGCCGCGAGCAATTCTTTTTTCGTGATCGTGATGGCCGCGTTGCACGTCCAGTCGAACGCGAGCGCGGCCGAGAGGAACGCGCGGAGCGCAGCGGGATACGGCTGCGCGGATGGCTCCCGGCAATCCGTGCAGAGCGCACCGCCGGCCGATTCGAGGAAGAACGCATCACCGTCGAGCAATTTGCCGCAACGCGCGCAGCGCTCATAAGAAAGCTGCATGCCCGTGTACTCCATGAGCTGCAAGACGGCGATGAGCGCCGTCACGCGCGGGTTGCGCGTCTCAAACGCCGCAAACGCGCCGCGCAGGAGGTCATAGACGGCAGGCTCCGGTTGCTTCTCCGGCAAGAACTCCGTCACGCACTCGGCGACGAACGAGCCGTAGGCCATCGCCAGGAGATCTTCGCTGAGCCTCTTCGGATGATGGACGATGCCCGCCGTGCGCACCGTGTCGAGGCGCTGCCCTTCTGAGAGCGTGACGTCGAGCTCGTTGAACAGCTGGAGGCCCGCCGCGAGCGGGCTCTTCGGGCGGCGGCAGCCGAACGCCGCCGCTTTCACGCGGCCGCGCTCCGCCGTGTAGAGCTGCACGATCTTGTCGGCCTCGCCCCAATTGTGCACGCCGACAACGAACGCATGCGCCTGATAGCGCGCCATCAGGGTTTCTCCTTCGGCGGTTCTGCCGCCTTTCCGTCTGTCATGTCTTTTTCTGTTGATGCCACGTTCGCGAGGTTCGCGACGTTTGCGTTGTTGAGCTTCTTCGGCATGACGGCGCCGGCCGTCAGCATGTACTGCAGCGCCGACTCGCTCGAGATGTCGAGATAAATGACGTCACTCTTTTTCACGAACAAATTCGTGCCCGACGTCATATTGAGACTCCACGGCACGAAGACGCAAACGTAATCGTCGCCAAGCTTTTCCTTCAGCGCCTCCGGCACGGCAGCCATGAGGAAGCCGATGGCCTTCGACTGATGGAACGGCACGAGCACGACGTGGTCGAACATGGAGTTCGACTCGAAGACGGCCGTCGACAGGTGCTTCACGCTGTTGTAGATAAACTTGACGATGGGAATCTTGTTGACGAGCCCTTCGACATAGCGGATGACGCGCCGCATGAACCAATACGACGACAGCCAGCCCGTGACATAGATGACGACGATGAGCGTGAGGATGCCGAGCCCCGGGAAATAAAACGGGAGGTGCCGCCCGAGCACGCCCTCGGTGAAATGCAGCGTCTCGCTGATGACGAAGACGGTGATGGCGATCGGCACGAGCAAGATGAGCCCGTTGATCATGCGCCGTGTGAGGCGCGATGGCGTATCAGTTTTCATTGCCGAAGCCAAATCCTTTCAGCACGCTGTCGCGATCGCGCCAATCTTTCTTGACTTTGACCCAGAGATCGAGGAAGCATTTGTTCCCGAGGAGCATTTCGATGTCGGCGCGCGCGAGCTTGCCGATTTCTTTGAGCATCGAGCCTTTCGCGCCGATGATGATGCCCTTCTGCGAGTCACGCTCGACGTAGATCGTCGCGCGCACGTAGACGTCGCCATTGTCGCGCGTCTTCATCTCGTCAATGTCAACGGCGATGGCGTGCGGCACTTCGTCGCGCGTGAGCAAGAGCGCCTTCTCACGCACGAGCTCGGCGACGATGAGGCGTTCCGGCTGGTCTGTCACCATGTCATCGGGATAATACTGCGGCCCTTCCGGCAGATACTTCTCCACTTCCTCGATGAGCGCGTCCAAATTTTCTTCCTGCTTCGCCGAGATCGGCACGATGCCGACAAACGGATATTTCTCCGAATAGTTCGAGATGATCGGCAGCACGTCCTGTTTCTCGATGAGATCGAGCTTGTTCACGACGAGGATGACAGGCTTCGCCGTCGCCTGCAATCGTTCGAGGATGTAGTATTCGCCCGGGCCCATCTTTTCCGTCGCATCGACGACAAAGAAGATCGCGTCGACTTCCTTGAGCGTGCCTTCCGCCGCCTTCACCATATACTCGCCGAGCTTGTGCTTCGGCTTGTGGATGCCCGGCGTATCGAGGAAGACGATCTGCGCCTCGGGCCGCGTGAGGATGCAGAGGATGCGGTTGCGCGTCGTCTGCGGCTTGTCGCTCATGATGGCGATTTTCTGCCCGATGAGGCTGTTGATGAGCGTCGACTTGCCGACGTTCGGCCGCCCGATGACGGCGATGAAGCCGGATTTGTGGTGCGCATTCGTTTTTTCTTGTGTCATGGAGTTCCTTCTTTCTATCTCAAGCTGTGTGTTATGCGTCACGAGAAATGCCGAGCTGTTCCATCACGTACCGCTGCTCGTTCTCCATCTCGATGCGGTCTTCTTCTTCCATATGGTCGTAGCCGAGCAAATGCAGCATGCCGTGCACGGTGAGGAACGCAATCTCGCGCTTGACGCTGTGGCCGTAGTCCGCCGCCTGTTCCTTCGCGCGCTCGACGGAAATGATGAGGTCGCCGAGCACGTTGACGTCCGGCCCGTCCGCGACCTCTGGCTCGTCACTCTCGTTCAGCGCGAACGAAAGCACGTCCGTCGGGCGGTCGATGCCGCGATACTGTTTGTTGAGCGTATGAATGTACACGTTATCCGTGAGCGTCACGCTGACTTCGCCGTTCTCGACGCCGTAGAGCTCGCCGACCTTTTCCGCCGCCGCGCGCACGTTCTCCTCGATCTCCGGTGGGAACGACAGTTCCTCCGGGTAATTGCTGATCATGACGTTCATTCGCTTGCCTCGCTCTCTTCTGCGCGCTCGTTCCGTTGCTTGCGCTCGCGATGTTCCTGCCACCGTTTCGCTTTTTCCTTCTTCTGCTGCTCTTCATACGCACCGTACGCCTGGACGATGCGCGTGACGACATCGTGACGGATGACGTCGAGCGGCGCGAGGCGCACGATGCCGATGCCTTCGACACCGGAGAGTATTTCGCTCGCCTGCCGCAGACCCGATGGTACACCGCGCGGCAAGTCGACCTGCCCGAGGTCACCCGTCACGACCATCTTCGAGCCGAAGCCGAGGCGCGTGAGGAACATCTTCATCTGCTTGTCCGTCGTGTTCTGCGCCTCGTCGAGGATGATGAACGCGTCCTCGAGCGTGCGGCCGCGCATATAGGCGAGCGGCGCAATCTCGATGATGCCACGCGCCATGAATTTCTGATACATGTCGAGGCCGAGGATGTCCTGCAGCGCATCGTAGAGCGGCCGCAGATACGGGTCGACCTTGTCCTGGAGGTCGCCCGGCAAAAAGCCGAGCCGCTCGCCCGCTTCGACAGCGGGGCGCGTCAAGATGATCTTCTGCACTTCTTTCGTGCGCAGCGCCGCGACGGCCATGACGACGGCGAGGTATGTCTTGCCCGTGCCGGCCGGCCCGATGCCGAACGTGATGCTGTGATGACGAATCGCATCGAGGTAGACGCGCTGGCCGAGCGTCTTCGGCCGCACATGGCGGCCGCGCGACGTGACGAGCACCGTGTCCGAGAACAGCGTGTGCAGCGCCTCGCCGCGGCCCGTCTGCTCGAGCTGGATGCCGTAGCGCACCTCGTGCATCGTGATCGTCGTGCCCTGCCGATAGAGATACTGCAGTTCCTCCATCACATGCGCGGCGGCATTCACCGCCTCCGGCGCACCGAGCAGCTCCAGCCGGTCGCCACGGCTCACCATCTGGCAGTCAAACGCTTCCTCGAACACGCGGAAAAATTCGTCGCGGCTACCGAGGAGGCTCACGGCCTCTTTCTGATCTTCAAAATAAACCGTCTTGCCGACGGGTTCGTTTTTCTGCAAAAACAATCTCCTTTTCCTGTCATTCGCACATGTCACGCGCCTTTTCGAGCAGGCGCAGATATTCGGAGTACAGCGGCGACGAAGCAAGGATATTCCCCTGTTCTCGTACAGCTGCCCCCCCTCGAGAGACAAATGCCTTCCAACCAGCCCTCGCGGCATCAGCCGTCTCCGGCGATTCCTCCGCCATCTGCAAGGCGGACGCCCATTGGAGATGATGCCAGCAGAATGCGTCCGGCGTGACATGCTCCGGCACATCGCAGTCGTCGTCCCGCAAGATGGCCACCGAATTGACCTCTGGCGGCATTGTCCCGAGCGCTTGCATCAGTCCGCACCACATCACGAACACCATCGGCTGCCCGTCCAAAAAATACGGTTCGAGCCAATGTGCAGCCGACATCCCCGTACGACGGAACAAACCTGCGCAGAGGCCTCCGACAGGATGGCAGCCCGATTGCAAGAAGAACGTTTCCATCGTGCTCGGATATTTCCCGACCAGCGGCCCGTCAATGGGGATGTATCTGCCTGGTTGCCATGCGGAGTCGTTTTCCGGCAGGCCCGTGGCAAATGCTGCTGCATACACGTAATCCTGCATCTCAAAAAACGCCACCATCTTCTGCACCTTGTCAGCGTGCATGCTCTCGCCCGGCAAAAGCCATTGCACATAGTCGCCATGTACGCAATCTTCCAGGTCTCTCGTCCAGCCGGGCTGCGTCGCGAGGAGCAAGGTCAACGATTCGTGTACCAGTTCCAAATGTGGTGGCCGTCCTTCTGCCATGCAGAGGACGATGATTTCACGGTAGGGATACGTCTGCGCAAGGGCGCTGCAGAGCGTCCGTTTCCATGATGCATCCTCTTTCCCGTTCCAGACGAGAATCATGCTGACGAGCTTTTTCCGCTGCAATACCTTCGTTTCGGCCAGCTGTTCCGAAATCTGCTCAGCAGCCGCCATGAGGTTGCTCAAAAGATCCGCCGGCGCGCCAGACGTATAGCGCAGCGCCTGCGACGGAACATGAGGCGCCAGGTCGAAACGTTCCATGTCCTTCGGCGCATCTTCGCGCTCTGGGATTTCGTGACGGCGCAACAGGTCGAACGTCCCTTTCAAATACGCCGCCGTAATCGTATGCACGGTATACTTTGCGACGTTGTTCAGCCAACTCGTCGCGATTTTCGATTCATATTGGTCGCGACTGCGCCAATGAAAATGTGCCGTGTGCAAAAACGGCACGAACTCCATAGGGACTTGCTGACCGTCATCGAGATACACGCCATAGTGCGCCCCTTGCACCAGTTCATACGGGCGACCCTCGATATAGCCGCGTGCGCCGACGATCGTTTTCTGATTCGCGGAAAAGCCCTTGCTGCGCCGACAAGGACGCGCGAGCAAAAACGTATCCCGCGCCTCCTCTGGATCCACCGGTTCATACGTCCGCCAATGCAGGCCGTAAAGCTTTCGAACGTCAAGATGTTCGAGGATTTGCCGGCATTGGACATCCGTCTCTGTATTCACGAGGAACTCGTCCGCATCAAACGGCAGGACGATGTCAGCGCCGTGTTCCTCGATGGCGTTCCGCGTCAAGCGGTTCATGACCTCGCGATGCGCAAGCTCCACACGGTACAGCCGCTCGAGCGTCAACGGCAGGCCTTCTGCGCGAAGCTTCTGTAACATTTCCCACGTCCCGTCCGAGCTTTGATGGTCGGCGATGATCAGCTCATCTGCATACGTCAGGCTGTGCCGCACGAAACTCTCGATGATGTCCGCTTCGTTCTTCACCATCGAAACCAATACGATTTTCTTCATCTTATCACCTCGCATTTTCCCTGCCGTCTGTCTACGTTTTGCATGATACATTTCATTTTATTCTACAACAGAGCGCCGCGTTTGACAACAAGAAGCGCGGGCGGTTGACGGTCAACGAATAAACGCTTATAATGTTGACGATAAATCATTCTGTATCGGAAATGAGGCATTCCATCATGAACCTTCGTGAACTCACCGTCGACCAGCTGGTCGACAAGATCATCGCCGGCTACCGCATCCAGCGGAGCGACGACCTGTCGTACTTCCTCGATGCCGACCTCAAGGAGCTGCAGGCCGGTGCCGGCCGGCTGCAATCGCATTTCTGCGGCAAGCACATCGACTTCTGCACCATCATCAACGGCCGCTCCGGCCGCTGCGGCGAGAACTGCAAGTACTGTGCGCAGGCCGCATGCCACCACACGGGCATCGACGAGTACGGCTTTTTGCCGAAAGAAGAAATCATCGCGAACGCGAAAGCGAACCAGGACGCGGGCGCGAATCGCTTCGCCATCGTGACGTCGGGCCGCGCGCTCGTCGGAAAAGATTTCGACAAGGCCATCGACACGTACAAAGAGATGAAAAAGACGCTGACCATCGACCTCTGCGCGTCGCACGGCCTGCTCTCACGCGAGCAGCTGCGCCGCCTGCACGAGGCCGGCGTCACGAGCTACCATCACAACATCGAGACGAGCCGCCGCTTCTTCCCCGAAATCTGCACGAGCCACACGTACGACGACCGCATCCGGACGATCCAAATGGCGCAGGAAGAAGGCTTCTGCGTCTGCTCTGGCGGCATCATCGGCATGGGCGAGACGTGGGAAGACCGCCTCGACATGGCGATGTCCCTCCAGGAGCTCGGCATCGAGTCCATCCCCATCAACGCGCTGATGCCGATTCCTGGCACGGAGATGGAAGGCCGACCGCAGCTGCCCGCCGATGACATCCTGCGCACGATCGCGTTCTTCCGCTTTATCAATCCAACGGCGAACATCCGCCTCGCCGCCGGCCGCAAGCTCCTGCCGCAAAACGGCGCGACGGCGTTCCAGACCGGCGCGTCTGCGTCCATCACGGGCAACATGCTCACGACGTCCGGCACGACGATCAAGGAAGACATGCAGATGCTCCGTGACCTCGGCCTCACGAACAAAGACGACGACTGCGCCGTCAGCACCGGCACGTGCGGCGCGCACTAAACGCTCTTCTGCCTCCCTCTCCGAGGGAGGGGGACCGCGAAGCGGTGGTGGGTGTGGCGAAGGTACGACGTAACAACCACAAAAAAATCCGAGTCGAAGGTAATAGTGACCTTGACTCGGATTTTCTTTACCCTTCGACGTAATGGCTGAAGCTGCCGATGACGAGCTGCGGAAATTCTTTGTGCAGCGTCTCGAGAAACGTCTTCGTGCCGACGGGCTTCGCTGTTTCTTCCGGCATGATATCGAGGAACGCATCAGGGTCGACGTTGAGGTTGCGGACCTGGATCATCTGCACGGGCAGCTCGCGGAAGAAGGCTTGCCAGGCGGCAAGCTCTTCCGGGCGGTCGTTGTAGCCGGGAAAATACAGGAGGTTCAGCGAGACGTAGACACCGTGATCGAGCGCGTAGCGGATGCTGTTCTTCACATCGGCGAGTTGATAGCTCGCGCGATAGTAGGCATTGTATCCCTCGTCGCGCGCGCTGATGATGGAAACGCGCAGGCTGTCGAGACCGGCGTCAATGATTTTTCGCACGCCCTCGGTGTAGCCCGCGTTCGAGTTCATGTTGATCTGGCCTTTTTTCGTCTGCGCACGAATGAGCTTTATCCCTTCCGCGATGTTGTCGGCTGCGAGGCTCGGCTCGCCTTCGCAGCCCTGGCCGAAGCTCACGATGCCGTCCGGCGCGACGGAGAGATGATAAACGCCGACCTCGGCGATTTCCTCCGGCGTCGGGCGGAACGTGATGCGCTGCTGCGGCGACGGGCAGCACTCGGCCGGCTGGAGCGAGATGCAGCCGAAGCAGTTCGCGTTGCAGACGGGCGACGCGGGAATGCCCGCTTCCCAACGGCGGTAAAAGAGGTTCTGCGCCGTGCAACAATGCCATTTCAGCGAGCAGCCCGCGACCTGCTCAACGATGCGGTTGTGTGGCAGGTCTTTCTTCGTGCGCTTCACGAGCTTTTTGAGCTCCGGCGTATTGTAGTGCGCGGGATCCCACTTGTCGTTCTCGTCCGTGTAAACGGCAGCGCAACAGAGCTCATCATGATAGACGACAACAGCCGTGTAGCCGTAGAGCGGCAGGCGCTCGGCATCGGCCGCGCGCTCGTAGGCAGGGAGATAGAGCCGCGTGTAGCCGGCCGGCAGGATGGCCGCGACGGCCTGCCCCGTCACGGGCAGCACCTCGCCGTCGGACGTCTCACCGACCGCCTGATGGCCGGGCAACAGCATGAGGTCGGCGCTCTCCGGGAGCGGAATGAGGTCGTCGGGCGTCAACGCGACGTTCATGCGCCCCGTGCGCCCCATGCCGGCGAGCCCGGCCGCATCGAGGATGTTGCCGTCTTCGTCGGCGTACACCGCCGTGATGAAATCGTCTGCATACGACTTGCTCATGCGTCGCCCTCCCCTGCTTTCGTTTCCGTTGCCTGCGCCTCGGCAGCCGCAGGCGCACCGGCCTGTGGCTGTGTGCCGTGCGCAGGCTTTTGTTTTTTCTGCTTCTTCGGATTGTACTTGTTCATCGCCATGTCGACGTCGTCCGTCACGATACATTCGACAGCGGGGATGAGATAGCGGATGGCCTCGGCGACTTTCGGCGCACCCTCGGTATCAAACGGCGCGAGCACATGGTTGACGACCGTCCAGCCGGGCGCAGGCCGCCCGATGCCGATGCGCACGCGGACGAAGTGCTCGTCGCCGAAATGCGCGAGGATGCTCTTGATGCCGTTGTGGCCGCCGGAGCTGCCTTTCTTGCGGATGCGGATCGTGCCGACGGGGATGTCCATGTCGTCGTGCGCGACGATGAGGTCTTCCGCCGGCAGCTTGTAAAAATGCATGAGCGGCCCGACGGCCTTGCCGCTTTCGTTCATATACGTCTGCGGCTTCACGAGCAGCACTTTTTCCGTGCCGATGCGCGCATCTGCGACGAGCGCGTCAAATTTTTCGCGCCACTCCGTGACGCCGAGGTGGCTGGCGAGCGCATCGACAAGCATGAAACCGACGTTATGCTTCGTCTGCGCGTATTCACGGCCGGGATTTCCGAGGCCGACAATGACTTTCATACAGGGACTCCTTCCGTTTCGCGAACAAAAAATGTCTCCCGCAAATTTTATCGCGGAAGACACGGTTTTGCAAGCGTTATGCTGTTAATCATTCGCCGTCGGATCACCGACGAGCACCATGTAGGCGATGACGACGAGGCCGAGCACGATGCGGTACCAGCCGAACGCCTTGAAGTCGTTCGTCTTGATGTAGCTGAGGAGGAAGCGGATGGAGACGATGGAGACGATGAACGCCGTCACCATGCCCAAGACGAGGATCAGCACCTCGCCGCCTGTGTAATGGATGCCGAACTTCACCATCTTGAGGAAGCTCGCGCCGAACATGACGGGGATGGCGAGGAAGAATGTGAACTCCGTCGCGACGTAGCGGCTCGCGCCGAACAGCAGGCCGCCGATGATCGTCGAGCCCGAGCGGCTCGTGCCCGGCACGAGCGACAGCACCTGGAAGAACCCGATGATGAGCGCCGTCTTGTAATCGAGGCGCTCGAGCTCCGTGATGCGCGGCTTGCGACGCTTGTTGTAGTTCTCGATGATGATGAAGAGGATGCCGTAGAAGATGAGCGTCGTGACAACGACCGGCGCCGTCATGAGATGCTCCTCCATGAACTTGTTCAGCGCCAGGCCGATGACGGCGGCGGGGATCGACGCGACGATAACCTTCTTCCAGAGCTCGATCGTGTCGTGCTTCTCCCGCCGCGATTTCCAAGACGAAAAAGGATTCAGCTTTTCAAAATTCAGCACGACGACGGCGAGGATCGCGCCGAGCTGGATGACGACGAGGAACATGTCCATGAATGCCTTCGACACGTCGAGCTTGATGAACTCGTCGACGAGGATCATGTGCCCCGTGCTCGAAATCGGCAGCCATTCCGTGAGGCCTTCAACGACGCCCAAGATGACGGTCTTGAGTAAATCTGCAATCGCTACGTCCAAAATATAAACCCTCCTGCGGATGTCTTTGCTTTTTTATTTGAGACAAGGCACATTATAGCGCGGGACGGCGGCCTTGTATAGCCCTTGGCGCATTTCTTTCTAAATTCTTTACATCTCGCGCGGATTTCCGGCAAGCCGGCGCAGGCCGTCGGCGTCGAGCACGGTCAGATGGCCGCGCCCCGATTTCACGTAGCCTTCCTGCGAAAAATATTTCACGAGGCGGCTCACGACCTCGCGTGCGCTGCCCATGTAGCGCGCGATCTGCTCATGCGTCAGGCGGATGTCCCGGCTTCCCGTCTTTTCCATTTCCTCCACGAGGAACAGCGCGAGGCGGCGGTCAGCGGAGAGGAACAGGATCTCCTGCATCTTCCAGAGCATTTCCGACAGGCGGTGCGCCGCCGTCTCATAGGCATACGCCTTGACGTAGATGTTTTGCTGCACGAGCCGGTTGAACGCGGGCGCGTCCGTCTTCAGCACGTCCGTGTCGTCCTCAGCGTCGATGTAGACATCAAACGTCACGGCATCGAGCGTGCACGACGCGGAGAGGATGCCGACGTCGCCCGGGAACAGGCGGTACAACGTCACGTCGCGGCCGTCCTCCGACAGCGTGTAGACGCGCAGCTGCCCCGTCTTGACGAGCAGCACGCCGATGCAGTCGAACGGCCCGCGGTGCACCTGCGTGCCCTTCGCGTAATGGACGGGATGCGTGCCGCTGTTTACGAGCTCCTTCTCTTTTTCCGAGAGGTGCGGCCAGAACGTGAACGTGCGGATGAAGAGGTCGGATGCGTTTTCTTGCATGACAAGCTCCTAGAAAAAACGACGGTTGCGATGCAACCGTCGTTTTGTAGTTGTTTTGAAGCGTGCTCAGCGGAACAGCTGGCTGACGCTACGGTGACTCTGGATGCGGATGATGACATCCGCGATCGGCTCGGCGAGCGAGAGCGTGACGATCTTGTCGCTGTGCTTTTCCGGCGGCAGCGGGATCGTGTCCGTGATGACGAGCTTCTCAATCGGCGAATCGTTGATGCGCTGCACGGCGGGATCGGAGAGGAGCGCGTGCGAACACGATGCGAAGATGCGCTTCGCGCCGCGCTTCTGGAGGGCGCGCGCGCCTTCGCAGAGCGAGCCGGCCGTGTCGACGATGTCGTCGATGATGACGGCCGTCTTGTCCTGCACGTCGCCGATGAGGTTCATGACCTCGGCGCAGCCCGGTTTCGGGCGGCGCTTCTCGATGATGGCAATCGGCGCCTGCAGATGGTCGGCGAGGATGCGGGCGCGCGTGACGCCGCCGAGATCCGGCGAGACGACGACGACGTCTTCGAGCTTCTGCGAGCGGAAGTAGTTCGCAATCGTCGGAGCAGCCGCGAGGTGATCGACCGGGATATCAAAGAAGCCCTGGATCTGGCCAGCATGGAGGTCGACCGTGACGACGCGCGTGACGCCTGCCGTCGTCATGAGGTTCGCGACGAGCTTCGCCGAGATCGGCTCGCGGCCGCGCGTCTTGCGATCCTGACGCGCGTACGCATAGTACGGTACGACGGCCGTGATGCTGTGCGCCGAGGCGCGCTTGCAGGCATCCGCCATGATCAAGAGCTCCATGAGGTTGTCATTGACCGGCTGCGACGTCGGCTGGATGATGAAGATATCCTTGCCGCGGATGCTCTCGCTGATCATGACCTGGGTCTCGCCATTGTTGAAATGGCCGACGTATGCGTCACAGAGGTTGACGCCGATGCGGTCCGCGATCTTGTTTGCGAGCTCGGGGTTCGCATTGCCGGCCAGAATGACCAAGTTTCCCGTGTCTAAAGACATTTGTTCTCGTCCTCCATTGTTTTCTGCACGATATGGACATGAGCATAAAATGATTTCTCAAAACGAGTTTATCATCATTGTTTGCGTTTGTCCAGCCAGCCCGTGATATTCTTCTGGCGGGCGCGCGCGACGGCGAGCGCGTCCTTCGGCACGGTCTGCGTGATGGTCGAGCCCGCCGCGATGTAGGCATTGTCTTCGACCGTCACGGGCGCGACGAGGTTCGAGTTGCAGCCGACGAACGCATTGTTTCCGATTTTGGTCCGGAATTTCTTTTTGCCGTCGTAATTGACCGTGATCGTGCCGCAGCCCATGTTGACGTTCTCGCCCATGTCGCAGTCGCCGATGTACGAGAGATGCGGGAGCTTCGAGCCCTTGCCGATCGTCGAGTTCTTGACCTCGATGAAGTTGTCGATCTTCACGCCCTCGCAGATGTGCGTGCCCGGGCGCAGGTGGACGAACTGGCCGAGCTTGACGTTGTCGTCGACGACGGCATCGTGCGCATAGAGGAACTGGCCCGTGACGCCGTTGCCGATCGTCGTGTTCTGGATGCGCACGGACGGGCCGATCTCGCAGTTGTCGCCAATCGTCGTGCCGCTCTCGAGGTACGTCATCGGATAGAGGATCGTGTCACGGCCGACCGTCACGTCGCTGTCGACGAACGTCGTCGCCGGGTCGATGATGGTGACGCCCTCGGCCATGAGCTCGTCGTTCTTGCGCTGGCGCAAAATGCGCTCGGCGTTCGCGAGCTGCGCGCGGCTGTTGACACCGAGCGTCTCCTCGTAGTCGTCCGCCGCGACGGCCCAGATCTTCTCGCCCTGCTTCTGAAGGATTTCCAGCACGTCCGGCAGGTAGTATTCGCCCTGCGCGTTGTCGTTCGTGACGTGCTCGAGGGACGCAAAGAGCGCCTGCGCATCAAAGCAGTAAATGCCGGAGTTGACCTCGCGGACCTCTCGCTCCGCCTCCGTCGCGTCCTTGTGCTCGACGATCTTCTCGACGCTGCCGTCCGCCTTGCGGATGATGCGGCCGTAGCCCGTCGCATCCGGCATGACCGCCGTCAGCACCGTCGCCTTCGCCTGCGCCGCGACATGCTCATCAAAAAGTTTCTTCAAGAGCGCGCTCGTGAGGAGCGGCGTGTCGCCGCAGAGCACCATGACCGTACCCTGCTCGTTTTTCAGCAGCGGCGCCGTCATCTTGACGGCGTGGCCCGTGCCGAGCTGCTCTTCTTGCGTGACGAACTCCGCCTGATCGCCGAGAGCTTCGCGCACCTGCTCGCCGCCGAAGCCCGTGACGACAACCTGGCGCCGTGCGCCGGCCGCCTTCGCCGCATCGAGCACCTGCTGGACCATGGCCTTGCCGCCTGCCTTGTGCAGGACTTTCGGCAGCGCCGACTTCATGCGCGTGCCCTTACCGGCCGCGAGAATCACCGTAACGAAATCTGACATTCGTTTTGCCTCCAATTATTTCTTTTATTTTTTCGGTTTCTTGCCCGATTTTTTATCCTGTTCCTTTTTCTTCGCGTCAATGGCCTTCAGAAGCGTTTTCTCCGACATTTCCATGTGGCGCTCCGCCGCTTTCTTCGCGCGCTTCATGTCGCCCTCGGCGATGGCCTCGACGATCTCGCGGTGCTCTTCCTGCGTCGCCTCGAGGCGGCCGGGATACGACATCGAGAGCGTGCGGAAGCGCGTGAGCTGGTCGCGCAGGTTCGAGATGATGCCCAAGAGGCGGCTGTTGCGCGCCGCATGGTACAGCAGGTCATGGAACTCGATGTCCGTCTTGACGATGTTCTCCATGTCGCCGTCCTCGACGTAGCCGCCGATCTGCACGAGCAAACGCTGCAGGCTCTCGAGCTCCTCCGCCGTGATGCGCTCGGCCGCGAGGCCATTCGACAGCGACTCGAGCGATGTGCGGATCTCGAAGATCTCGTTGATGTCGCGGATCGACATGCTCGCGACGTACGTGCCGCGGCGCGGCATCATGATGACATAGCCCTCGAGTTCGAGCTTGCGGATGGCTTCGCGCACGGGCGTGCGCGACACGCCGAGCTCTTCCGCGAGCTGAATCTCCATGAGGCGCTCGCCCGGCTTCAGCACGCCCTTGCGGATGGCGTCACGCAGCGACTCGCAGACGACCTCGCGGAGCGGCTGGTAGCTGTCCAATTTGATGGGTGAAAGTTTCTTCTCCATAACACATCCCTCATTTGCTCTGATATTTTATCGTTCTCGTGACGAAAACGTCCACGTCCTGTGCGCGCACAGCATCGGCGATGGTTTCCGCCTGCTCGCACGATTCTGCGAGCGCGAACAGCGTCGGGCCGCTGCCCGACATGAGGCTCGCGAGCGCGCCGGCCGCGACCATGCGCTGCTTGATGTCCGCGAGCTCTTCATACCGCTTTATCGTAGCACGTTCCAGCACGTTGTTCAACAAACCCGCCACCGCCCTGCGGTCGCCCGCCTCGATGGCGCGCCGCATCGCCGCGTTGTCTGGATGTTCCGTCGCTGGATTGGCGTCATACGCGCCGTACGCCCAAGCCGTCGAGACGGAAATGTGCGGCTTCGCGAGCACGACATACGTCTCCGGGAAATCCGGCAGGCGCTCGAGCACCTCGCCGCGCCCCGTCGCGAGCATCGTGCCGCCGAGCAGCGTAAACGGGATGTCCGAGCCGAGCTCCGCGCCGAGCGTGCAGAGCTCCTCGTCACTCACACCGAGCGCGTAGAGCTCATTCATGCCGCGCAAGACCGCCGCTGCATCCGCGCTGCCGCCCGCAAGGCCGGCCGCCATCGGGATGCGCTTTTCGAGCGCGATTGCCACGCCGCCCGTGATGCGGTCTGCAAACGTCTTCTGCATGAGCCGCGCCGCACGCACGGCGAGATTTTTCTCATCCGCCTTCAGCCACGGCACATCAATCGTCAGCTGCACGCCCGGCTCCGCCGTCTTCGTCAGCCGCAGCGTGTCCGCGAGCTCGACGGCCTGCATGACCATCGCGACTTCGTGAAAACCGTCCGGCCGCGTGCCGAGGATGTCGAGCGTCAAATTGATCTTCGCGTGTCCGAGGATGGTTACGTTCTCCAAGAGTCAAACACCTCGTGTATTCTGTATTTTATCCTGTTCACGATTTTATCAGGTTTTTACCGTGCGAACAAGGGATTTCGCTTGTCCACCGCGAAAGTATTTAGCAAGCTCTCTTGTTAGGAGGAATTTTTCGTGCAACATCCGGTTTCCATGCGGTTTGCATTTCTCTTCGCCGTCGTCCTCGCCGTCGCCGCCGGCCTCGTCTGGTTCGTGCTCGAAGGCGCGGACAGCGCGCTCGCTGCTGCGGACGCGACAATCATCGCGGCGCTGCCGCTGCCCTACGCGGCGAGCTGCTGGCTCGCCGATGCCTCTGCCCGCCGCGCGCTCAAAAAAAATGAAGCGGCCGCATCCGACGCGACCGTGCTCGCCCTGCTCAAAGACATCGACACGCTGCTGCTGCCGCGCCGCCGCTTCATGATTGGCGAGCCGCACATCAAAGAGCTCGTGCCCGAAGGCATGTCGCAGTCCGACCTGCTCGCACTCGCCGCCTCGGCCGAGCAGGACGCGACGCATCCGTACGCGAAAGTCCTTTGCGCCGTCGCAAGCGACCGCCGCCTGCGCCTGCACCGCCTCTCGGCTGCGACGCTCGTGCCGCACGCCGGCGCCGAAGCGCTGCTCATGGGGCAGACGCTCCGCGTCGGCCGCCTCGACTGGCTCGAAGCCGAAGGCGTCAAGACGAGCGCCGAACTCGCGACGCGCGCCGACCAGCTCGCCATCCACGGCCTCGCGCTCATCGGCGTCGCGCTCGGCCCGCGCACGCGCGGCCTCATCGCATTCGAAGAAGACGTCTCCGAGACGGCGAAGAAAACCATCGCCGACCTCGAACGCCACGGCATCACGACGATCCTCTGCACGCACGGCGGCCGCCGCTACGCAAACGCCATGCAGAAAGCGCTCGGAACGACGGAAGCAAAATCCCTCGCGAACACGGACAGCCTCACGCGCGAGCTCCAGCTGCGCAAAGCCAAAGGCCACGTCATCGCCTCCCTCGTCCCGCCGCTGGACACCGCCGCTGACCTCACAATTGATGACACACCGCCATCATCAGACAAAGCAGCAACCGTCGCTCATACGCCGATGTTGCAGATTGCCTCCCTTTCCACGCTCCCTGCGCTCATCACGTCGCTGCGCAGCATCGCCCGCGCCCTGCGCAGCAGCTGCCGCCTCGCGCTCGCCGGCCTCATCCTCCTCGCGCTCCCCGCCTTTGGCCTGTTGCACGCCATCGGCGGCCCGTTCCTCCCGCCCGCAGCCGCCGCCGTCGGCCTCGCCGTTTTCACCATCGCGTGCGGCTTCCTCTTTCTCGCAAAAAAATCCTAGCATCCATACGCCAAGACGCCAGGCATCCTTTTCATAACGCAAGAAAGCAGAGGCACCGCCATCCGGTGTCCCTGCTTTTCTTATTTTATCAAATATGATAAAATAAAATTACCGAATTTGATAAAATGAAAATCGTGAAAACGATAAAATGAGGTGTGTCATGGACATTCAAGGATATCGGCCGCGAATCCTCGACCAAGCGGTCGAAGAACATCTGTCGGCGTTCGGCGCCGTTTGCATCGAAGGGCCGAAATGGTGCGGGAAAACGTGGACATCGTGGAAGCACAGCAACAGCCAGATCTTGATTGGCGACCCGGCGGGGAACTTTCAGAATCGGCGGCTGGCACAGATGGATCCCTCGCTGATTCTCGCGGGCGAGACTCCGCGTCTCATCGACGAATGGCAGGAAGTCCCTGGCATCTGGGACGCCGTCCGCGCTACTGTCGACGCGCGCGGCGCAAAGGGACAGTTCGTCCTGACTGGTTCGTCGACGCCCCAGCGGAAAGGTGTCATGCACAGCGGTGCCGGTCGCATCGCCCCGCTCCACATGCGCACGATGACGCTCTTTGAGACCGGAGATTCGGATGGGCGCATATCCTTGCACGAAATGTTCCACGGGACGCTCTCCCCATCCATGACGGGCGAGGTGCAACTCCCGACGCTCGCAGCACTTCTCGTGCGCGGCGGGTGGCCGGGAAGCCTCGATGTCCCAGCGACACAGGCCGGTCTCTTGCCACGCCGCTATCTCGATGCCATCCTCGAAGACGGCGCAAACCGTATGGACGGCATCCAACGCGACGGAGCAAAGATGCTCCGACTCTTGCGATCGCTCGCCCGCAACGAATCCACGACCGTTTCGAACCGAACGCTGCGACGCGACATCCGCGATGTCGACGGCGTGGACATCAGCGATCCAACCATCCTTTCTTACCTTGACGTTTTCCGGCGCCTGTTCCTCGTCGATGACCAACCGCCCTTTGCCCCCAGCGTGCGATCGTCTGTCCGCGTGAAACAGATGGCGAAGCACCATCTGACCGATCCGTCACTCGCCTGCGCTTTGCTCGGCATGGACGCAGATGGTCTGATGAACGACCTCAACACGATGGGCTTTCTGTTCGAGGCGCTCTGCGAACACGATCTGCGCATCTACGCCGAATCCTTCGGCGCGAAACTCTTTCATTACCAAGACTATGCCGAAAAAGAAATCGATGCTATCGTCGAACTGCCGAACGACGAGTGGGGCGCGTTCGAAATCAAACTTGGCGCGAACCAGATTGATGCTGCAGCCGAAGGGCTGCTGTCGCTCCGCCGCAGCATCGAGCGCGACGAAAACGGCCGCGTGCCAAAACTCCTCTGCGTACTCTGCGGCATGACGAACGCAGCCTATACAAGGCCGGACGGCGTAATGGTCGTCCCCATCACGAGCCTCCGGCCATGAGGAAAGATTTTCTTTCCGTTCCTCGAACGCTATAAAAAGAGGAGCGCGCGCTCAACCGCCGCTCCTCTCATCGCCGCCCTGCTGCCCTGCCTCTGGAGACAGGGCTTTTTGCGTGCCCTCATCTTTTTCCTGCGCCTCAGCTCTCGCCTGCAGCGCCTTTTGCTTTTCCCGCTCGGCCCATGCCTTGCTCTGCCGCCGATCCGCCTCCATGTAGGCCGCCTTCGCGCAGTCCGGGCAATATCGTTGCCCACCCGCCATCAAGACGAACGTCCGCCCGCACACCTCGCACGTCCCACGCGTCTCCCCGCGCACGATCGTGCGGCCTTTCTTTTTCCGCGCCATGTGGCGCTGATAGTTCTCCCGATGCTTCACCACGCGACACTCCGGACAGTACAGCGCACGCGGCGTCCCGATGAACGTCTGCCCGCAGACGACGCACCGCCGCTCCGCCTTCGCATACGCCTGCTGCCGCCGCTTCCGGCACGCCGGGCAAAACCGCGCCGCCCGCCCCGCCTCAAACACCGCCCCGCAGTCCTCGCAGACATGCGACACCAGCTTCGCCATGCGCTATCACCATCCATTTCTTTCTTGAAAAACACAGACAGACACAGTAAAATAGAATCAAGGGAGGCGATGACATGGCCAATCGCCAATACAAGGACTCTGTTTTCCGCATGTTTATGAACAATCCTGTAGAACTCGCGAAATTCTATCAGGCCATCCGCCCGGACACGATCATCCGGCCGGAGGACATCCAGATCAACACGCTCGAAGACATCATGCTCGATCAGCTGAAGCACGAAATCATGCAATCGTTCCTTGAACGGTGCAAAGAGGAGGTCTTGCAAATGATGACCCTGCAATGGGACGCCGAAGAGGCGCGAAGAGTCCAAGAAGAAGAATACCAAGAAGAGCTGTCAGCAGCGACGGCAAAAAGCAAAGCCGAAGGCCTTGCTGAGGCGACCATG